>NZ_JBEZLV010000006.1:0-229129 GCF_040652335.1 Streptomyces sp. NPDC048270 | reverse complement strand
CCGGCGGCTATGGCCAGGTTGAACATCGCGACCATGAGCGAGGTGGCGGCCTCGGCCGAGGCCGGAGCCGAGGTGAGCATCCAGCGCTGCAGGCTCACCGAGACCCCGCCGTACGCGAGCCCCCAGGCGAGCAGCAGCACGGTCCCGGCGACCGCTCCCGGGAGGAGGGCGATCAGCGCGAGGACCACGCTGAGGCAGGCGCTGACCGTGAGCAGCGTGCGCTGCGCCCCGCGGGCCCCGGCCAGGAAGTTGCCGGCCACGCCCGCGACGCCGTACCCGAGGAGGAGGGTGCTCACGTACCGGGCGTCGATGCCGGAGACGTCCTGCAGGACGGGCCGTACGAAGGTGTACGCGGCGAACTGCCCGGTCACCACGAGGAAGGTGACGAGGACCCCGGCCCGGACCCCTCGGTTCGAGCGGAGCAGGGCGGGGAGTTGGGCGAAGGTGACGTGCCGGGTCGGCGGCAGCGGGGGCAGCAGCAGGAGCAGTGCGGCCAGGGTGAGGAGGCCGAGGGCGCCGACGGCGGCGAAGGCGGCGCGCCAGCCGCCGAGTTCTCCGAGCAGGGTCCCGGCGGGGACGCCGAGCACGGAGGCGGTGGGGACGCCGCCGAAGACGAGCGCGGTGGCCCGGCCGACGTGGCGCCGGTGGACGAGCCGTACGGCGAGACCGCCCGCGACGGCCCAGAAACCGCCGACGCTGACGCCCACGAGCACGCGGGCCGCGATCACGACGGCGAAGGACGGGGCGAGGGCGGCGGCGATGTTGGCGGCGGCCATGAGGGCGATGAGCACGCAGAGCACGAGCCGACGGTCGAGCCGGCCGGCGCCGACGGTGACCAGGGGCGCGCAGAACCCGGCGACCAGCCCGGGCACGGTGACCATCAGCCCGGCGGTCCCGTCGGAGACGCCGAGCTCGGCGCCGACGGGGGTGAGCAGGCCGACGGGCAGCAGCTCGGAGGTGATCAGGCAGAAGATCCCGAGCGCGACGGCGCAGACGGCCGCCCAGCCCTTCCAGGCGGGTCCGCCGTCCGGTGTGCGGACGGCGTGCTGCTGATCGGGCTCGGAATTCGACGCGGGGGTGCCGGGCGCGGCGGCTGAGGTCATGGATCGGGACTCCGTACGGGCTGGTCGCGGGCGGGCAGCGCTCGGCAGCACGCGGCGGCGGGGGTCGCGCCTCCCCGTCACCCGTACTGCCGTTCCCATTCTCCGTGGCCCCGGCCCATTCCGTCCCGCTCCGGTCGCTCCCGATGTGCCCGGCGGTTCCCGCACGCCGCGGCTCTGCCCGGGCGCCGCCGTCACCCGGACGCGTGATGCGGGGCCCCGGCCGGCCGGACGGTACGGCAAGGTGGTCGGATGCAGTTACGCCGGGCCGTGCCCCTCTCCTTCCTCGCGCTGCTCGCGAGCGCCGGCTGCGTCTCCGTCGGCCCGCAGGATGCGGCTCCGGTTCGGCCGGGTGGTTCCCCACCGCCCGCCAACGCGCCCGACGCGCCGCCTCCCGCGGCGGCGCCGCCCCTGGCCCTGCCCCTGGGCGAGCTGCCGGCGGCCGCCGAGGACGCCCCGGACCCGGATCCCTCGCAGGCGCCGCCCCCGGCCCGGGCCGCCCGGCCCCCCGCCGCCAGGCCCGCGAAGCCGGCGGCCCCTGCCCGGCGCCCGCGCGCGGCCAAGCCCACGCTCCCCCACCCGGTGCGGCGGCCCGCCCCGCCACCGGGCATGGACGCGGTGTGCGCGGCGGCCGAGGGCGCCGTGCCGCCCTCCATCGTGGACCTGTGCCTGCGCCAGTACGGCCGCTGATCCCGGTGAGAGGCGTGACCCTCCCGGCGATCGGCCCGCTGTACGGGGAGCTGCACCGCCGGTTCGAGGGGGCCGGCACGGCTCCGGCGGGTCCCGGCGCCGCCTCCTGCGAGACCGCGGGCGACGGGTCGGTCCTCGTACACGCCGGACTGCCGGGGGCGGCCGCCCGTCCGCGCGAAGACCTCGGCGGCGCGGTGCGCATCGTCACGCCGCCCGCGGTGGGCGGGCCGCGGCCGCCGTGCACCGGGGCCCGGTGGACGGCGTCCTGCCGACCGCGCAGGCGTTGGCGCGGTGGACCGACGCGCACGGGCACCGCTCGGCGGGCTACGCCCGCGAACTGACCCTGGCCTGCCCGGAGGACCGGGACCGGTGGGTCACCGAGCTCCAGGAGCCGCTCGCCGCGACACCGTGGGGTGCGCGCGCCGGCCGGGGGCCGGGGCGGGGGCTCAGGGGCGGCGGCCGCACGCCGAGGCGCACCGGCGGACCGTGTCGCGGCGTGCGGCGCGCAGGCGGTGCACGGTGCTGTGGCCGCGGCGGCGCCATTCGCCGCGGGGCAGCGCCGCGCGCTGGCCTCCGCCCGCGATGAGGGCGTTGACCGGGGTCATCGGGTCGGCGGCCATCGCCTTGGCCAGCAGCACGCCGACGACGAGCGGGACCAGGGCGACGGCCAGGGCCGAGCCGGCGGTGGTGACGTGCTGCATGCGCGGGCGGGCGGGCGCGCTGCTGGAGGCCTCGGAGATCATGCCCCCATTCGACCAGCGGCGGCGCGGCGGGGAATCGGGGCGGATACTCAGGCCGTTGGGCACAAGGTACTCAGACGAACGCGGCGCGGCGCGGCGGGCCCGGCACGGCGGGCCCGGCACGGCGGGCGGCGCCGCGTGGCCCGGGCAGGATAGGGGTGGTGGGTGGTGGCAGGAGCAGGGCAGGGCTTCGAGCCCGCGACCGGTGACGGCCCGGCCGCGCCGGGCGCCGGGCGGGCGGCGGAGCTGCGTACGGCCTTCGAGGGGCTGGTGCAGATCCGCCGGCTGGTCAACGGCCCTGCGGGCGAGGCGGTTCCCGCGCCGTGGGAGCTTCGGCAGCCGTCGCGTGCGGTGGCGCTCGCCCTGGAGGCGTCGGGGATCACGCCGTCGGCGGCGGACGCGGAGGGCCTGCCGACGAGGACGGGCTACCGCGTGGCCGCCGGGCCGCAGCCCGGCCGGGTCGAGGTGACCTGGACCGGCCCCAAGGGCGGGGGCGCGGCCGAGCAGGAACAGGAGCGGCTGACGGCCTGCGCGGCCGCTCTGGAACGGCTGGGCTGGGTCTGCCTTCTCTACCGGGGCCCCCGCAGGCGCCGCTTCCTCGAGGTGGAGCCCCCGCCCTGACCTCGCCGGCGGCGCCGTCGGCCCCGCCTGCGCCCCTCCCCCGCGCCGGCCTCCGTCGGCGGCACTGCTCCCGCCGCCTCCCCGCTGCCCCTCTCGGCCACCCGCGCTGCGGCCTCCGCACTGCCGCGGCCTCCACCCCGGCCCTGCGCCGACCCTGCCGCCCCCGCCGGACAAATCCGGTGGCCCGTGCCGCCCGTACCCCCGACACTCGTCGCATGGGCATGCTCGACGTACTGGCGGACCGCGTCAGCCGGGGCGAGACCGTGGAGTTCCGGCCGACGGGCGGATCCATGGCGCCCCTCGTCCACAGCCGCGGGCTCGTACGGGTCGCGCCGGCCGATCCCGCGCTGCTCGAAGTCGGCGACATCGTGCTGGCGCGCGTCTCGGGCTCGGTGTACCTGCATCTGGTGTCGGCCGTGGACGCGGCCCGCCGACGCGTGCAGATCAGCAACAACCGGGGGCGGGTGAACGGCTGGACCGGACACGACCGGGTGTTCGGGATCTGCGTGGCCGTGGACGGCGTACCCCGCCCGGGCGCGGCGGACAAGGTCCGCCGGCCCGTCGTCCGGCAGCTCGTGATCGCCGCCAGGCGGCTCGACCTGGTCCCCCTGCACCCCTCGCACGCCGACGAGATGGCCCTCGTGCTCGCCGATCCCGCCCTCCACTCCTTCATCGGCGGGGCACCGCTGCCGCCCCGCGCGCTGCGCGCCCGTTACGAGCGGCTCGCCGCCGGCTCGCCCGATCCCGCGGTCGTCTGGGTCAACCGGGTGCTGCGGCTGCGCGGGCAGGGGTGCCTGGTCGGCACCGTCCAGGCCACGATCACCCCGGCTCTCGACCGCGCCGAGCTGGCCTGGACGGTCGGCAGCCCCTGGCAGGGCCGGGGGTTCGCCACGGAGGCCGCCCGGGCCCTCGCGGACTGGCTGACGGCGCTTCCCGTCGGGCAGTTGGTCGCACACGTGCATCCGGACCACACCGCCTCGGCGGCCGTCGCGGCGGCCTGCGGGCTGCGCCCGACCCCGTACCGCCAGGACGGCGAGATCCGCTGGGAGTCCGCCGCCGGCGCGGGCCGCGGCGGCCTCAGCTCAGGGTGAGCAGCACGACGTCGACCTCTTCGCCGCGCTCCAGGGAGAAGTCCCGGTCGCGGCCCGTCACGGTGAACCCGCACTTCTCCAGCACCCGGATGGAGCCCGCGTTGTCGGCCGCGGCCCCGGCGTGCAGCGGACGGGTCCCCTCCAGCCGGACCAGCGCGGCCAGCGCCCCGGTGCCGATGCCCCGGCCCCAGTGCTCGGCGCCGATCACGTAGGTGACCTCGCGTGCGCCGGGCGGCCCGAACACGGCGGCGTGCCCCGCCACGATCCCGTCGGCCAGGACGGTGCGCAGCAGCACGTCGGGGTCGTTGCGCACCTTCGCCCAGTGGGTGTCGAAGGGCTCGCGGTCGTAGTGGTGCTTCCGGGTGATCGCGGCCATCCGCCGGACCCGCGGGTCGGTCAACTGCCGCCAGAAGACGTCCAGGTCGCTGTCCTGCGTCTCGCGCAGCTCGATCGCCATGCGCCCACCCTACGATCGGGCGCGCGAGGGGCGCGGGCCGGGAACGGCCGGCGCCCCTCACACTTCCGCCGGCGTCACCTCACGGCGCACCGAAGGTCAGCGTCAGCTGCGGGGTGCCCTCGGCCGCCTGTGCCTCCGAGGACCAGAGCCACAGGGCGTCCGTACCCGTGCTGCTCAGGGCCAGGCCGTAGCCTCCGCCGAGGGCCGCGGCGACGGTCGGGGTGTCCAGGCCCGCGGTGTGCACCGCCGAGCCGTCCGGGATCCCCGCGAAGCTGCCGAGGGGCGGACTCCCCAGGGCGGGCCGGTTGTTGTACGTGGCGCTGCCCTCGGTCCACGGCCCGGTGACCGGGACGACCGAGACGGTGTCCGCCGTTCCGGCTCCGCTCATCGTGCTCGTCTTGACGCTGAGGGCGGCCGACTTCAAGGCCGTGCCCGCGGGTGCGGCGGGCAGGTTGAAGCGCAGGTAGCTCGCGTAGAACGAGGTGCCCCGTACGGCGAGCGAGCTCGAGGTCCCGTAGTTGCCGTCGGGCGCGCCCGCGTTGGCGTAGGTGTCCTCCGAGGCGGTCACCCGTACCACCGAGTCGGCCGGGGCGGTGGCGAGGGCGTGGTGGTGCTGCACCTGCGCCGCGCTCAGGACGGTCGGGTAGACGGCGGTCTCGTCGAGCCGGCCCGCCCAGTACTCGCTCGTCGGGCGGTCCGGCCAGCCGCCGAGGCTGTCGCCGCCGGCGTGCCAGTAGCCCGAGAAGTTCTCGTGCGTGGTGACGCCCAGCGTGCCCTTCTGGACGCCGTCCACGTAGAGGGTCATGCCGCCGGGCCCCTGGGTGGCGACGGCGTGGTGCCACTGGTCGTCGTTGTAGGCGGCGCTCGTGGTGACGGTGCGGGTGGCGCCCGTGTAGACGCCGAAGACGAGCCGGCCGTCGTTGGTCATGTAGAGGTGCTTGTCGTACTGGTTGCTGCCGCGCGCCTGGTTGTTCCCGAAGCCGAAGAGCTTGCCGCCGCGGGTGGTGCTCGTCCTGAACCAGGTCTCGATGGTGTAGGTGCTGCCCACGGTCTGGCGCTTGTCCCCGTACACCTGGGTGTCCGTGCCGTTGAAGCCGATCGCCGTGCTCGAGCCGGAGACCGCGCCGGGAGCCTGGCGCAGGGCGGGGGCGTTCAGGTGCACGCCGCTCTGGTTGCCGCCGTCCGAGGAGTCGGCGGCGAAGGGCAGGGCGGACTCGTCGTAGCGCCAGTACTGCTGGGCGCCGTCGGCGCGCACCTGGTGCGGGTAGGCGTCGACGGAGGTCGGCACGGTGACGCTCGCGGTCCCCGACAGGGCGCTGGTGTTCCCGGCCGCGTCGCTCGCGGTCACCCGGTAGGTGTACGTCTGGCCCGGGGTCACCGTGGTGTCGGTCCAGGAGGCCTGCGGGCGGCGGAAGAACAGCGAGTCGGCGGCGACCGTGGCGATCGGTGCGGCCGAGCCGTTGCGGTGGATCCGGTAGGTCAGCGTGCTGTCGTCCAGGTCGAGGCTGGTGCGCCAGCGCACCTGGACCTCACCGGGCTTGAAGCTGACGGCGCCGGCGAGGGGCGTGCTGGGCGCGCCGGTGTCCCCGGTGGAGGCGAAGCGCGTCAGGCTCTGCTGGGCCGCGCCGTTGACGGTGGTGAACTCCCCGCCGACCCACAGGTACTGGACGCCGCCCTTGGCGCCGACCGCCATCACGCGGGGCCCGATGCCCTCGCCGATGCCGTCGTTGGTGTCGGGGGCCCAGCCCAGTTTGCCGGTTCCGCCGGTCGGCTGGGCGAGCAGGTGGTGGCGCTGGCCGTCGGGGAACTCGCCGACGCTGGAGCAGTCGTGGGCGTGCGAGGCGCTGTAGAGCACGTTCTGGTGGGGAAGTACGGCCTGGGTGGCGCCGAGGCAGGTGTCGCGCCAGCGCTGGCCGAAGCCGGCGAGGTCGAGCGCGATGCGGCCGTCGAAGACCCCGCCGCCCGTGCCCTCGTTGGCGGTGTAGAAGCCGGTGGCGTCGGTGGCGATGTCCTTGACGACGGAGTTGGTCTCGATGAAGCCGGGATAGGAGGTGGTGAGGGCGCCGGTGGTGGCGTTCACGACGGCCAGCGCGTGGCTGTTGGCCCCGTTGACGGTGAAGAAGTCACCGCCGAGTATCACGCCGGTGCCGTCGGGGGTGACCTCGACGGCGCGGCCGGGTTCGTCGGCGTTGGCGGTGAAGGGGCGCAGGGACCCGTCGGCCGCGTCGACCGCGGCGAAGCGTTCGCGCTGCTGGCCGGCCACGGTGAGGAAGTCACCGCCCGCGTAGACGGTGTCGCCGGTGACGGCGAGGGCCCGTACGGTGGCCGCGAAGGCGGGGCGGAAGCCGGTCTTCACGGTGCAGGTGGCCACGTCGACGGCGGCGAGGCTGGAGACCGGGGTGCCGTTGACGGCGCCGAAGTAGCCGCCCGCGTACAGGGTCTGCTGGTCGGGCGAGAGGGCGAGTGCGCGGACGGTGGCGGTGCCGGAGCCGACGGTGAAGGAGAGCGCGCAGGAGGCCGGGGCGCCGGTGGCGGCGTCGAGCGTCGCGAAGTTCACGGCCTGCTGTTCGCTGCCGGCGCCGCCGGCCGGTGGGCGTACGGTCGAGAAGGTGCCGCCGACGAAGACCTTGCCGCCCGCCTCGGCGAGCGCCCAGACCACGCCGTTGGGCTGCCAGGTCGGCAGGGCGTCGGCCGTGAAGGCCACGGGCGGGGTGACGGCCGCCGCCTGCGGGACGAGGCCGAGCCCGGCGCCGGTTCCGGCCAGGGACAGGGCGAGAGCGGCCGCCAGTCGTCTGGATCTACGCATGAACCCCCCAGTTCGGTGTGGTGCGCGGCCGTGTCGTGCCGGCCGCGCGTCATGGCCGGAAACCGCCGAACGGCGGTCCGCGGTCATGCGTACGGGCGCACCCTAGGGCGAATCGGCCTTCCGTTCACCCCACTTGGCACATCGGATGCCGAATCGCACCGTGCCCGCGGAGGGCGGCGGCGGGCCGGTGCGGGTCGGGCCGCCGGAAGGGGCGGCAGCGGAGGGCGGCCGGGGCGGGGCGGGCGGCGGCGCGGGTGCTGAAGGCGGTGCCCGCCGCGCACTCCGGATCCGGACGGCAGCCGCAGGTCAAGTTACCGGCCGGTCCGGGCCCGGGGGGAGGCACCGTGGCGAAACGGCCCCGCGCGGGGCCGCGTCCCTCTACGGTGCCCTGAGGTGATGGGCACGGCACCGGAGCGTGGAGGGGTGGGGCGGATGGACGAAGAAGAGGACATGCGGCTGGCGAGGCTGACTCCGGAGATCTCGCGCCGCACGCTCGCGATGCTGCGCGGCCTCGCTGGCCTGGAGCCGCCCGAGCAGGTTCCCGAGGATGCCATGGCGGTCACGGACGAGATCCTGGCCGAGTACGGCACCGACGGGCTCCGGGTGCTGGCGATGACGCTGGCGGCCTGGGCGACGGCGCAGATCGAGAACGTCGCGGAGCTGAGCGGGCGCAGCCACGAGGCGGTGCTGGACACCATGGAAGTGGCCTGCCTGGAGGCGAACGCCGAGGACTAGGGCGCAGGGGGGCCGCCGCGGACCGGGGCAGACCGGGGCGGAGGACGGCCGCCGGCGGCCGGTCCGCGCACCCTGTGCAAGAAGCGCCGCCCGATCCGGTCTGGATCGGGCGTGCGTCGGCGACACTGGGTGTAGCAGTGCGCCGTGGGGGGTCGTGATCGGAGGCCGTCGTGAGCACACCTTCCCCCGTCCGGATGGCTGCCGTGCTGTCCACCGAGCATCGCGGCCTGCTGATGTCCCAGGCCCGCGAGGTCAATTTTCCCGAGGGTGCACGGATCTTCGATGAGGGCACCCGGGCGGAGTCCTTCTGGATCGTGCGCTCCGGCACGGTGACCCTGCAGATCCCGGTGGCCGGCCGCCGCACGCCCGCGCCGGTGGAGAACCTCGGTCCCGGTGAGCTGGTGGGCTGGTCCTGGCTGTTCCCGCCGTACGCGTGGCAGCTGAGCGCCGAGGCCATGACGCCGGTGCGCGCGTACGAGTTCGACGGCGCGAGGGTGCGGATGCTCATGGACGCCGATCCCGCCTTCGGGTCCGCGATCGGCCACTGGGTCGGGCGGGTCCTGGCGCTGCGGCTGCACCAGACCCGGACCCGGCTCCTCGACCTGTACGCGCCGCGCGCCTCGGCGAACTGAGCCGGGCTCCCCCGGGACGCGGGGAACCCGGACCCTCCCCGCGGGCCGTTTCGGTGAGGTTTCGGGGCTGTCTCCGGTCGGTGTTCGGCCGATTCGGCGGCATGCTCCGGCACAGGTCAGCCGATGCCGCACCGCTGCGGACTGCACTCATCCGTACACGATCGGTGACGAAAAACGGCGGTGCGAACGGGCGTTCACGGCCCGGGTGGGCAAGACTCTGTCCGCTATCCGAAACAGCAACCCAAGGGAGTGTTCGAAATGCGGTCCATCACCAGGGGTCTCGGGCTCGGCTCCGCCGCCATGGCGCTCACCGCGCTCACCGCGCTGGCCTGGCCCGGGTCGGCCGGAGCCGCCCAGTCCGGCACGGAAAGCCTGTACGCCCCGTCCGCGCTCGTCCTCGGGGTGACCGCCGGGGACGACACCGCGACCGGCACCGTGCTGCGCGCGGTGACGCTGGTGTGCGCACCGACGCCGGGCGGGACGCACCCCAACCCGGCCGCCGCCTGTGCCGAGTTACGGTCGAACGCACCGGCCCTCGACGCCCTCGCGGCGCCCGAGCCCGGCACCGCGTGTACCAAGGAGTGGAACCCCATGACGGTGACGGCCGACGGGGTGTGGCAGGGCAGCCGGCTGAACTACACGTACACCTTCGGCAACCCGTGCGGCATGCGCAACACCAGCGGCACCCTGTTCGACTTCTGACGGCCACGCGGTGCGAGGCCCGGCCGGGCGGCCCGTCGACAGCCGCCCGGCCGGGACAACCCCCGGACCGGTCAGCCCAGTTCGAGGCTGGTGACCCCGTAGAGGCCGGCCAGGTCGACTGCGGGCGCCGGACCGGTGTACATCCGGGCGGTCTCGAAGACCGGAGCCAGCCCGAGGTCCGCGAACAACGGGGCGGCCTTCGGGTTGGCGTCCGGTACGTCCACGCACACCAGCCCGCCGGGGGCCTGTTCCGCCAACCCGCGCAGCAGGGCCGCCGCCACGCCCGGGCCCGCAGCGTAGAGCGGGCCCACCCGGGAGGCCCCGCTGGACGGGCGGACCACGCCGATGCCCTCGATCCGGCCCTCGCGGACGGCGGCCAGCGCCGTCCGGCCGGGCAGCCCCGTCCAGGCGGAGAGGAAGGCGTCGCGGGCCTCGGGGAAGAACCGGCGGTCGTAGGCGGCGAGTTGGCCGAAGGGCAGGGAGGCCGCGTCCACCACCTCCACTCCCCCGGCGCCCGCCGCACCGCCCCGCGGAGCGCCTTCGTACCGGACGTTGTTCCAGGCGTGGCGGAAGCCGGACTTGCGGTAGTTCTCCTGCTGCTCGACCACCCCGTCCAGGCCGATGAGGCGCCCGTCGAGGCGCCGCATCGCCGCGTCCCAGAGCCGGATGCCGTAGCCCTGGCCGCGGAAGGCGGGACGGGCGATGTAGAAGCCGATGAAGCCGAAGCCGGCGCCGTAGCGGACCGCGGAGACACAGGCCGCCGGTTCGCCGCCCTGCCGGCCGACGAGGAAGCCCTCCGGATCGGCGACCGCGAAGGCGAACCGGTCCGAGTCCCCCGGGTTCCAGCCCTCTTCGTCGGCCCAGCCTCGGATCATCTCCATGTCTGCGGCGCTCGCGCCGGCGATCTGGAATCCAGTCATGCCGATGTTGTAGCAGGCCGGGAAGACCGGGACGCACCGGTCCGCCGAACGGGTGTCAGCCCGCGCAGATCACGTCGTCGACGCGGATGGGCTGGGAGTCCAGGCGCACGTAGGCGGTGAAGGTGTCGGTGAGCCCCGCCTCCCAGTGGGTGGTGACGGTGGCCCAGCCGACCCCGGCCGACTGGGCGACGGTGACCGGTCCCACCACGATGTTCCACGGCACGTTCTGCGCGCAGAGCAGGACGTCGGCGCCGGGGCTCTCCTTCTGCCTGTCCTTGAGCACCTGCGAGACGCGGGTCTCGCGGTCCTGAAGGGTCGGACCGTGTTCGCCGTAGAAGCCGACGAGGAAGCGGCCGATCACATCGGCGGAGTGCCGCTCCGGCACCGGGGGTGCCACCACCGGCGACGCGAGGGCGGGAACGGACGAGAGGGTCGCCGGCGCCAGCAGGGTCAGCAGCAGGGCGCCAAGGCTGTACGGCTTGAGCTTCATGCCGGGTTTGTACCCGCCCATCGCGGCCGAGGGCAGAGGCGCGGCCCGGATCTCACCCCTGTGGAGGGCTTGATTCACCGCAGACGGCCGAACGGGTGGTGCGATAAAGGGGTCGCGGCCGCCCGGGGCCCGTACGTAGGGTCGGATCATGGGGAAGCCGCTCGTCGCAGTGTTCAGTGGGGCCGGGATGTCCACCGATTCCGGGATTCCGGACTACCGGGGGCCGCAGGGGCTGTGGAGGCGCGAGCCCGACGCCGAGAAGCTCGTGACGTACGAGTACTACATGGCCGATCCCGACATCCGGCGCCGGTCCTGGCTGCTGCGCGCCGAGCTCGGCGCGCTCGGGGCGAAGCCCAATGCCGCGCACCTGGCCGTGGCGGAGCTGGAGCGCGGCGGGACCCCGGTGCGGGTCATCACGCAGAACGTGGACGGGCTGCACCAGCTCGCCGGGCTGCCCGCCCGCAAGGTGTTCGAGCTGCACGGCACGGCACGGTCGGTGGTGTGCACGGCCTGCCGCGCCCGGACCCCGATGGACGAGGCGCTCGCCCGGGTCGCCGCCGGGGAGCCGGACCCCGCCTGCCTGGCGTGCGGCGGGATCCTCAAGGCGGCGACCGTGATGTTCGGCGAGCGGCTCGACCCCGGGGTGCTGGGTCAGGCGGTGGCCGTGGCCAAGGGCTGCCAGGTCTTCATCGCCGTCGGGTCCACCCTCCAGGTCCAGCCGGCGGCCTCGCTGGCCGGGATGGCGGCGGAGGCCGGGGCCCGGCTGGTCATCGTGAACGCCGAGGAGACCCCCTACGACTCCCTCGCCGACGAGATCGTGCGCGAACCGATCGGCACCGCCCTGCCCAGGCTGCTGGCCGAGATCGCCTAGCCGGAGAACCCGTCGGCCGCCCGCCGCATCTCCGCAGACCGGCCCCGGGCCCGAGATTCATCGGTGGGCCCGGGGCCGGTCTGTGATCGGGCGGTCATTCGCCCGTACGGCCTACTTCGCGGGCTCGGCGCCCTTCGCGAGCATGCGGTCGACGACGCGCTCGGTGGCGTGGCCGTCGTCCAGGTCGCAGAACTCGTCACGGAACGCCGCCCGCGCCTGCGCGTACTCCTCGCCGAGGGCGTCCGCGTTCTTCACGGCCTCGATCAGGCTCGCCGAGTCCGCCAGCAGCGGGCCGGGGGCCTTCGCCTCCAGGTCGAAGTTGAAGCCGCGCAGGGTGCTCTTGTAGTGCGCCAGGTCGTACGTGAAGAGCAGGACCGGCCGGTCGGTGAGCGAGAAGTCGAAGATCGCGGAGGAGTAGTCCGAGATCAGCACGTCGGCGACCAGCAGCAGGTCGGTGGCGTCGGGCCAGCGGGACACGTCGACGACGAATCCGTCGCGGACGCCCTCGCGGACCTGCTCCCCCACGTGGTGGTGGCCGCGGACCAGCAGGACGTGGTCCTCGCCGAGCTCGCGCCGGGCGTGCTCCAGGTCGATCCGCAGGTCGAGCTTGTAGCCGCCGGACCAGCCCTCGCAGTTCTCCCGCCAGGTGGGCATGTACAGGACGACCTTCTTGCCCTCGGGCAGGCCGAGCCGCCGCCGGACCTCGGCGACGCGGTCCGCGTCGGGCCGGACCAATGCGTCCGTCCGCGGGCTGCCGGCCTCGATGACCTCGCCGTCGTAGCCGAGGGCGCGCTTGAGGAGGGGGGTCGCGTACGTGCCGGGGGACGCGAGCAGGGTCCACTGGGCGCTGTCGTGCGCCAGCCCCTCCAGGATCTCCGGGCTCGTGTAGTAGTCGTGCACGAAGTCGTGGCCGATCTGCTTGATCGGCGTGCCGTGCCAGGTCTGGACGACGACCTGCCCGGCGCGGCGCTCGAAGTGCAGCGGCACGTTGTCGTTGGTCACGTAGTAGCGGGCGCGGGCCAGCAGCTCCCAGGACTCCACGCTGCCGTACTGCACGGCGCGGGCGGTCGCCGGGACCTCGGCGCGGCCGTCGCGGACCAGCCAGATGTGCTCCAGCTTCTCGCCGCGGCGCACGAGCTCCTCGTGGATGGCGCGCGGGGAGTCGCCGGCGCCGTTGCCCTGGAAGGTGTCGTAGACGACGACGTCCTTGACGGGCAGGGCGCGCTGCGCCGGGTAGGTCTCGAAGCGGGCGACGCGCTGGGCGTACCGGGAGCGGTCGTGCGGGCTGAGCAGCGGGTCGGCCACCAGCACCATGCGGTCGTGGAAGCGGGTCTCGACCCGCATCCGGCGGCCCTCCACGGTGAGGGGGTGCGGTCCGGCGAAGAGCAGGCCGGGGCTCATCTGCACGGGGGCGCCCCGGTCGACGCCGAGCAGGCCCGCGGTCGTGCCGCCCTGGGCGGCCGGGCGCAGGGTGGGCCACCAGCGGCCCTCGGGCAGCGTGGTGCGGCCCGCGTACGCCTCGGGGAGCACGGGCTCGAAGGTGGTCGCGAAGGTGTCGCCGTCCCGCGTGACGGGGTGGCTGAACTCCACGCCGTGCGCGTTGTGCAGGACGAACTCGTACGGCTCGTCCGTGGGCGCGACGAACCGGCCGCGCAGGCTCACGGTGCCGTCCTTGGCCTCGACGGCGTCGATCAGCGGCGGCGAGGGCTGCACGGAGAGGGTCAGGTGTCCGCTGGTGCCGCGCTTGGCGTAGAGCGCGCGGTCCGCGCTCCCGCCGGGCAGGGGCAGGACGAGGCCGGCGAAGCCGCCGCGCTCGTCGTGGGCCAGCCGGTGCTCGGTGCCGTCGGCGCCGATCACGGAGAGGCTCCAGGGCTCCGGGGTCCACTCGCCGGGCTCGCACGGGGCGTCCGGTACGGCGGCCAGGTCGGCCAGCGGCACCCGGGCGGTGAAGGGGGTGCGGCCGGAGACGGGCGCACCGGTCTCCAGCGTGAAGGCGAGGGCGGTCTCGGTGGAGACGTGGACGGCGCGCAGGGTGGCGCCGGCGCCGATGGCGGCCGCGAGCTCACCGATGATCTCGACGGCGTCGTCGCCGGCGGGCCGCACGTCCAGGGCGCGGGCGCGGACGATCTCGACCTGGATGGTCAGGGAGCTGGTGACCGTCGGGACGATGCGGACGTCGGGGGCCACCCAGTGCGCGGGCGGGTTGTGGCCGGTGTCGTGCTCACCGCCCCTGAGCCGGGCGCGGTGCAGGCCGCCGGCTCCGGTGACGGCGACGGAGGTGGTCCATATCCCCTCGTGCCACTTGCCGCCCGACTGGAAGATCGAGGGGTCGACGACGGCGGTGAAGCCGGCCCAGTCGGCGTGCCGCAGCGCGAGGTGCGGGGCCTTCACGGTGGCCATCGGGGAGGCGACCGTGCGGGTGCTGACCACGGAGCGGCGGCGCTTGCCCCCCTCGCGGAAGATCAGCATCTTGCGGGAGCCGAGGCGGCTCTCCGCGCCGAGGTGGCCGGGCAGGGCGTAGCCGCGCAGGAGCAGCTTGCCGTCGGCCCAGGCCGCCTGCTCCAGGCGGCTGACGACGCGGCGCTCGCGCGGGCCCAGCGTGAGGATCTTGGCGGGGACCGGCGGGCGGCCCTGCAGGAACGGGTAGTCCGCCTGCGGGCGGGCGATCCCCTTGACCGGGACGCTGTAGTGGTAGTCGCGCTGGTGGTTCTGGAGCGCGATGAAGTCCTCGACGCGGCCTTCGCTGGCCAGGAAGGCCTTCAGGCGGTCGGCGACGGTCAGGTCGGACCAGGGGGCGGTGCCGATCTCGCGGACGAGGCCGCCGACCTCCTTGACGAACGCGGCGCGGAAGTCGGCGCCGCCTTCACCGACGTACTTGTAGATGAGCGGGAGTTCCTCGCTCAGCACGTTGTAGTCGTAGTCGCGGAGGTAGCGGACGTACTTGGCGCCCTGCTTGGCCTTGAGGGACTCGCGGACCAGGCGGACGGACTTCACGCGGTCGATGAGGGAGACCGGGTCGGTGGAGCGCTGGGTGATCGAGCGCTCGCCGGTCTCGCGGACGCGCCAGTGGTAGACGCAGTCGCTGAGGATGTCGACGCTGGAGGCGAAGTAGTGCGCGGGGATGCTGACCGGGGCGTCCTCGTAGAGGATGCCCTCCGGGTACTGGAAGCCGTGCTCGTCCCAGAAGGTGCGCCGGTAGACCTTGTTCCACGCGGTGCGGTCGGTGACCAGCGCCGGGAACGTGGAGATGTGGGTCTTCAGCTGCGTCTTCGCGAAGGCCGCCCGGTGGCCCCAGGACTGCTGCATGCCGACGGAGCGGAAGCGCTTGACGTTGCCGCCGGCGAAGTCCGAGCCCGTCTCGTCGAGGGCTTCGATCATCCGCTGGTAGGCGTAGTCCGGCATGGTGTCGTCGCTGTCGACGAAGGCCAGGTACTCGCTGTCCGGGTGGATGTGGCGGGCGCCCGCGTTGCGGGCGGCGCCGAGGCCGGCGTTCTCCTGCATGACGACCCGGAAGCGCTTGTCCCGTGCGGCGAACGCCTTGGCGATGACGGCGCTCGTGTCCGTGGACCCGTCGTCCACGAGGACGGCCTCGAAGTCCTCGAAGGTCTGAGCGGCGATGGATTCCAGGCACTCGTCGAGGTAGAGCTCGACGTTGTAGACGGGGACGACGATGCTCAGGCGCGGGGGCATGGGTGGCAGGTTCTCCAGCATTTTGTGCTCTATTGATGATCAGCTACTCACAGCATCTTACTAGCTAGCAGAATCGTGAACTCCTCCGATACCGGGCATACCACGGCCGATCGCCGGGGCGGACGGCAAAGAATTCAGCCGCCCGCCACCTCGACGATGCGCAGCCGCGCCGCCCGGCGGGGCGCGGCCGGGAGGAGGCCCCCCGGTCAGATCTCCAGCTCCGCCTCGATCCGGCTCAGCTGGTGACGGGCCATCGCGAGGTTGGCCCGCCCCCGGTCGAGGGCGAGGTAGAGGAAGAAGCCCGAGGAACCCCTGCCCTTCAAGAGGCGGATCAGGTGGTACTGGTTCCCCAGAGTGATGAGAATGTCCTCGATCTCGTCCTTGAGCCCCAGCATCTCCATCGTGCGGACCTTGGCGCGGACCACGTCCGTGTTGCCCGCCGCGGCGACCCCGAGGTCCAGGTCCTTGCCGCCCCCGACGGTGCCGAGGGCCATTCCGCTGCCGTAGTCGACCAGGGCGGCGCCGAGGGCGCCGTCGATGACGGTGGTGGCTTCCTTGAGTGTGGTCTCGACGTTTGCCATGACTGGTTCCTCTTCCTTCGTTCTCTGCTGGGGCGCCACCGGATCCGGTGGGTGGGGTGTCGGCTGGTCAGGGTCAGGCGGGCAGGACGGGCGGGGCGGGCGGTACGGGCGGCAGGGGCGGGGCGGGGAGGGAGCCGGGCCCCCGCCGCCCGAGCGTGTGGTCGATGAGCTCGGCTATGCGCAGGCTGGAGCGCCGGGCCTCGAGGTGGAGGCGCCCGACGTTCACGCGCGTCTCGGCGGTCAGGGTGAGGACGGCCGCCTCGCCCGCCGCGTAGGTGGCCACGTAGCCGTGCTCGCCGCGCACCAGCAGTTCGCGGAATCCGCCCTGGCCGGTGCTGTCGCTCAGCCGCTGGGCGACGCCGAGGGCGGCCGCGGTCAGGGCCGCGACGGTCTCGCCCTCGGCGGCGGCGCTGTCCTGGGCGAGCACGAGGCCGTCGGCGCTGGCGGCGAGGGCGCCGGTGAGCTGGGGCACGCGGGCCCGCAGCCTGCGCAGCTCGGCGAGTATCTCGGCCTCCGCCTCGGGCGGCACCGTGCTCATGTCTGCCTTTCTCCTTTCGGGCTGCCTCCGCTCGGAGCGGTCGGCTCGCAGGGCCGGTCGCAGCGGGAGCCTCACAGGCTTGCCTCCAGTGCGTCGCGTAACCGGCGGAGCAGCGCCACGTCCGGGGATTGGGCCTGGGTCATCCAGTCGGGCAGGGGTTCCGCGATCGGCGGCGGCGCCGGGGTGTGCGGGGTCTCGACGAGTCCGGCCGCCGCGAGGCGCCGTACGTCGAGCAGCGTGTGGAAGGCGGGCCTGCCCAGGACCCAGGCGAGGTCCGCGGGGGTGCGCACGCCGTCGGCCTGGCGCAGCAGGAGCCGCTGCCGGGCGGTGACGGTCTGGCCGGGTGCGGCGGCCCGCGGTACCACCGGGGCGGTGTCGAGCAGCGGGTAGGGCCAGACCGCGTCGAGGAGTTCCCTGCGGCGCCGGGTCTCGCGTTCCACGGCGGCTGCCGGGACGGACCGGACGGAGCCGATCCAGTGGGTGGCCCCGCGGCGGAAGCGGGAGGGACCGCTGCCCGGGGAGAGGGCGAAGAAGGCGGCGTCGAAGATGGCGGCTATGTGGCAGATCTCCAGTTCACCGCCCGCGAGGCCGCCGCTGTCGACGAGGAAGCGGGCGACCTGGCGGCGGGCGCCGGCCCGGTCCACGGCCTCGCGCCAGCGTTCGGGGGCGAGGCCGCCGCCGGTGGTGAGCAGGACGTCCAGGCCCGGGGTGGCCGGGCTCTCGGCGTGGACCACGTTGCCGTTCTCCAGGAAGAGGGTGCCCCGGTCGCGTAACAGGGCGCCGGTGGCGCGTTCGGCGGCGAGCCGGGTGAGGAGCGGGGAGACGGCGACGGACACGGTCGGTGCCGGGACGGTCATCTGAGCACCAGGCCTTCCGCCAGGGAGCGGAGTCTGAGGCGGGCGAGGGCGAGGTTGCCGTCGGTCCGGTCGAGCCACAGGTGCAGGAAGACGCTGCTGTCGAAGCTCGTCTCGACGAAGCGCAGCACGTGGTAGCCGGTGCGGGTGGTGACGATCAGGTCCTCGACGGGCTGTCCGGTGGCGCCGCCGGGGGCCGCCTCACCGGGTGCGGCGTCCGCCGCCGGGGCGAAGGACTCGTACTCGGCGGCCGCCCGGGCCAGCTCGGCGGTCTCGGCGGCGGTGGTCTCGTGGTCGCCCACGGGCGACTCCCCCGCCGTGCCGAGGGCCAGTCCGCTGCTCCAGTCGACCAGCGCGGCCCCCCGCGCACCAGGCAGGGCCATGGCTTCGAGCAGGCATTCGTCGATCCCGGGCACGCGGGCTCCCCTCCCGGCCGGACGTGCGGAGTGCACGGTCGTACGGCGCGACAGGAGGGAACTTACTCAAGTTCCACAGTGCGGAAGGGGGTTCTGGCATTTTCCGCTGGAACATGCGCCGAAGCACGCGACAGCTTGGCCGGAACCCGTCGACTTTTGATCACGAAGCGAGCGGGAGATCGTCCGAGAGCCGGAACGACCCGCCCTCGCGCAGTACGTAGCCCTCGTGGCTGAGGGTGCGCAGCAGGTGGTAGACGGTGGGCAGCGGGATCCCGGTGAGCCGCGCGAGCCGCTTGGCCGTCACCCCGCCCTCGGCGTACATCGCTTCCAGCAGGCGCAGCGCGCGCTGCACGGAACCGATCAGGGTGGGCGTGCTGTCCTTCTGACCGTGGTCCTGGGTGCGGCTCTGGGTGCGGCTCTGGGTGCGGTCCTGGCTCTGCTGGCTGTGGTCGGCGCGCATGAGTGGTCCCCCTGCTCCGGTACGAGGCCTGGCAGAGCCATCAAAGTCCCTCACCAGCCGCAAAACCAGCTGACTCGCGTAAACCTGAGCATAAGATCACCGGACCTCGGTCCAGGCCTCCAAGTGCCAGGCCTTGTCCAGGGCGAGGGCGTGCGGGCTTCCCGCGACGATCAGGCCGGTCTCGCGCGGGGTGCCCGGTTCGAAGGCGAGCAGCAGGGATCCGTCGGGTGCGGCCTGTGCCGATTCGACGCGGCACAGGGTGAGTTCGCCGAGCAGGGCCAGGGGGTTGGCGGGCAGGGAGCTCCCCGCGGAGGGGACCGTCCGTACGTCGCCCTCGATGCCGTAGCCCACCCGCACCCAGCCGAAGAGCGGCTGTTCGAGGCGCCAGGAGGCGTCGATGCGCAGCCTGCTCTCCCGGTCCCGCGACTCGTCGAGGAAGGTGACGACGTAGCTGGACCGGCGTTCGCCCACCTCGACGACGACCGCGTCCTCGAGCTCCTCGGGCGCCGGAGCCCCCGCCGCCGGGCGCGGGCCGCCGGCCCCGCTCCGGAAGCAGTGCGGGTCCAGGCACTCGGGCACCGGGTCGAGGGCCGGGCCGTGCCCGGGGGTCAGATCGAGGAGGCCGGCCCACAGGGCGGGCACCCCGTGGCGCAGGACCAGGGCGAGGACGTCTTCGGCGGCCCGGTCGGCGCTGCGCTCGTCGGTGATCGTCCACCAGTGGTCGTGCGGATGGCCGAGGAGCTGCCCGATCCGCATGTGCCAGCCGACGGGCCCGACCCGATTGGCCGAAATCCTGCTCCCGAGCGCGGGGCGCCGCCGCCGCAGGGCCTCGTGGTCCTCGTGCAGGGCGGCCCGCAGGTTGACCGTGAACCGGCACCGCTCCGCCCCGTCACCGTCGCCGGCGCTGCGCTGGAACCCGACCAGCGCATGGTCGGGCGCGCACTCCCGCAGCCGGTACTCGAGCCCGGTCCCGGTGAATCCGGCGTCGCGGAGGGCGGGCGCGATCTTCCGGCGCAGCATCTGGTGGAACAGGTCGGTGGCATTCACCCCGCCAGTGTCACAAACCCCCGACCGCCCGGGCAAAACCCATCCGCGCAGTTCAGCCCGGGTGCCCGGGCCGGACGCCCGCCTGCGGTGCTGCTCCGGCCGCGGATCCGAGGGGGGAGCCGGCCCCCGGCCCGGGCCGTCCTGGCACGTCAGGTGATCCGGGAAGGCGGCCTGAGCGGCCGGCGGCGCGCGGGCTACGCCGGGGGCGGGCTCTGGAGGAGGCGCTCGGCCATCGTCTCGATCAGGCCCTCCACCGGGTGGGCGTCCAGGAGCGTGGGGGCGGTCAGGTCGTCCACCATGAGGCCCAGCATCGCGAGGTAGAGCAGCACCACGCCCCGGCGGTCGCCGGGCAGGCCCGACTCCAGGTGCCAGGCGACGTTCTCCTCCAGCTCCGAGGCCAGGAACCCGGCGAGCTCCGCCTGGAGTTCGGGGCGGCGGGTGGCCTCCAGGCGGAGTTCGAGCATGGCGATGTGGACGCTGCGCTCGCGGCGCATCCGGTCCAGCAGCTCGCCGAGCAGCACCCGGGCCTCCAGCGGGCCGGTCAGGTCCGCCGGGTCCGGGACCAGCCGTTCGCGGGTGCGGTGCAGGATCTGTACGAGCAACTGGGCCCGGTTGGCGAAGTAGTTCGAGGTCGTGCCCGTGGGCACGCCCGCCTCCGCGTCGACCGCGCGCAGCGTCAGGCCCCGCGAGCCCTCGCGCGCGAGGACTTCGATGGCCGCGTCGAGCAGCGCGGCGCGGCGCTGCGGGTTCTGGCGCATGGGCAGGTCCCTGGTCGGGTGCGGCACGTCATGTGAGCACTGCACGCGCAGTGCTTCGCACAAGGTATCGGATGGACCGGTCCGGGCCCTCCCCACCGCCCCCTCCCGCGTGCCAGGCTGGCCCGTCATGGAGCGGATCATCGAGGAGATACGCGAGGACCTGGCCCGCCGCCTGGCCGTGGCGGCGGACCGGCTCGCCGACCGGACGCTGGCCGAGGACCCCGCGTACGCCGCCCTGCTCGGCCGGGCCGAGCTGCGCGAGCGGATCCACCACAACCTCCGCCAGGCCGTCGAGGGCCTGGTGCGCAGCTCCCGCGGCCTTCCGGTGGAGCTCGCCGACGCCCGGGCCACCGGCACGCTGCGGGCCGAACAGGGGCTGCCGCTCTCCTCGTTGCTGCGCGCCTACCGCAGCGGCGGCCGACTGCTGTGGGCGGCCCTGACCGAGGCCGTGGCCGCGCACGACCGCTCGGCGCTGCCACGCCTGCTGCCGGGCGCGAGCGTGCTGTGGGACGTGCTGGACCAGCTGACGGACGCCGTGTCCGAGTCCTACCGGCGCACGGAGGCCGCCCGCTCGGACCGCGACCGGGAGCGCCGCGCGGCCCTGCTGGACGTGCTGCTGGACGGCTCGCCGGCCCCCGGCGGCCCCACGGCCTCCGAGGCGGCGGCGCAGCTGGGGCTGCCCGAACGCGGCCGGTTCGCCGTGTTCGTGGTGGCCGCCGACGGCTCCCCCGGCGCGGCGGAGGCGGCCGCGGACAAACCCGCCGCCGCGGCGCCCCGCGTGCTGTGGCGGATCCGGGCCGGCGGCGAGACCGGCCTGGTGGAGCTGGGGCACCATCCGCTGGAATCCGTACGGGAGTTGCTCGCCCCGCTCGGGGTGCGCGCCGGGGTCAGCCCGGTCATGGAGGCGCCCGCCGAGCTGGCCCGCGCCCACCGGCTGGCCGCTCTGGCGCTGCGCACCGCCCCCGAGTCCGGCGGCCCGCGCACCGCCCTGCTGGACGAGGGGCTGCCGGCGGCGCTGGTCGCCGCCCAGGCCGAACTCGCCGGACGGCTGCGGACGGTGGTGCTGGGTCCGGTGCTGGCGCTGCCCGCGGAGGACCGCAGGCTGCTGCTGACCACGCTGGGCACCTGGCTGGCCTGCCAGGGCTCGACGACGTACGCCGCGCAGCGGCTGTACTGCCACCGCAACACGGTGTCGAACCGGCTGCGCCGCCTCGAGCAGCTCACCGGCCGCTCCCTGGCGGACCCCCGGCACGTGGTGGAACTGGCGCTGGCGCATGCGGCGGTGGCCCAGCGGGCCGCCTCCGCTACGGCGCGGCCGGGGGCGGGGTCTTCGCCGACTCGAGCAGGTACGGCACGTCGATCACGGCGACCCCCGGGGTGAACAGCAGCCGGGCCTTCAGCCGCAGCGCGTTCTGGTTGTGCAGGGGCTGCTCCCACCAGTGGCCGACCACGTACTCCGGGATCACCACGGAGAGCACGTCCGTGGAGCTGTCGGAGGCCAGCTCCTCGACGTGGGCGAGGACCGGGCCCACCACCTCGCGGTACGGGGAGTGCAGGATCTTCAGCGGGAGGCCCGGGGCGTGCTCGGCCCACTCCTCGCGCAGCCGGGCCGCTTCCGTCTCGTCCGCGGCGACGGTGACCGCGGTCAGGGTGTCGGGGCGCAGGGCCTGCGCGTAGCCGAGGGCCTTGAGGGTGGGGGCGTGCACGGAGGCGACCAGGACCAGGACGTGGTGGCGGGCGGGCTTGCGCGGTTTCGCGCCGGGGGCGACGGCGACCTGCCGGGCGACCTGGTCGTAGTGGCGGCGCACGCCCTTCATGCCGAGGAACAGCAGCGGCATGGCGATGACCACGAGCCAGGCGCCGTGCGTGAACTTGGTGATCAGGACGATGACCAGGACCAGGGCGGTCAGGGAGGCGCCGACCGCGTTGATGGCGAGCCGGCGGTGGATGTGCACCCGTTCCTCGCGCGGGGTGGCGGGAGAGGCGAGCTCCCTCCTCCAGTGCCGGACCATGCCCGCCTGGGAGAGGGTGAAGGAGACGAAGACGCCGATGATGTAGAGCTGGATGAGCCGGGTCAGTTCGGCGTCGAACGCGACGATCAGGGCGATGGCGGCGAGCGCGAGCAGTACGACGCCGTTGGAGTAGACGAGCCGGTCGCCGCGGTTGAAGAGCTGGCGGGGCGCGTACCGGTCCTTGGCCAGGATCGAGGCGAGCATCGGGAACCCGTTGAAGGCGGTGTTCGCGGCGAGGATCAGCACGCCCGCGGTGACGGCCTGGAGCAGGTAGAAGAGGAAGTGCCAGCTCCCGAAGGTGGCGCGGCCGATCTGCGCGAGGGCGGTGGAGGTGGGGGTGCCGGGCGGCAGGCCCAGCTCGGTGGGGTCGGCCGCGACGTGCACCTGGTAGGTCATGGCGAGCGCGGTGATGCCCATGAACATGGTCACCGAGAGCACGCCCATCGCGGCGAGGGTGGTCGCCGCGTTCCTGGCCTTGGGCTTCTGGAAGGCGGGGACGCCGTTGCTGATGGCCTCGACGCCGGTGAGGGCCGTACAGCCGGAGGCGAAGGCGCGCATCGCCAGGAGCACCACGGCGAGGCCGGTGTAGGTGCCGGCCTCGGTGATGGGCAGGTGCGCGGACTCGGCGCGGATGGTGTCACCGGTCGCCATCCGTACAGCGGCGCAGGCGAACATGATGTAGATGACGAGGACGAAGCCGTAGGTGGGGAGGGCGAAGACGCGGCCGGACTCGCGTACGCCGCGCAGGTTCATCAGGGTCAGCAGCACCACGAACCCCACCGACAGGCCGACCTCGTGGTCGTTCAGGGCCGGGATGGCCGAGGTGATCGCGGCGACGCCGGAGACCACGGAGACGGCGACGGTCATCACGTAGTCGACGAGCAGGGCGCTGGCGGCGGTCAGGGCGGCGGTCTGGCCCAGGTTCTCGGAGCTGACGACGTAGGCACCGCCGCCGCCCGGGTAGGCGTGGCAGGTCTGCCGGTAGGAGGCGATGACGACGACGAGCAGGAAGACGATGGCGGCGGCCGCGTACCAGGTGAGGTGGAGCAGCGCGACGCCGCCGAGGGCGAGGATCAGCAGGATCTCCTCGGTGGCGTAGGCCACGGAGGAGAGCGGGTCGCTGCAGAAGATCGGCAGGGCGAGCCGTTTGGGGAGCAGGGTCTCGCCCATCCGGGCGGTGTCGAGGGGTTCACCGACCAGTACGCGCTTCATATTGATACGCCTCATTGGGGCATGATCGTGCATGTTTTGCGCGATTCATCCCTTTTGGTGGCGGTGTCACCCGGCGAGCTCCTCCGCCCGGTGCGCCAGCCACAGGTCGTGGCGGGCACTCGGGGACTGGAGCAGGGAGCGCTCCAGCAGCGCCTCGATGCGGGTCAGGCGCTTGCGGGCGGCGGGGACGGAGACGCCCAGCGCGGCCGCCGCCGGGACGAGTTGGGCGTCGTGCGCCAGCCAGGTGCGCAGGGTGGCGCGGGCGCCCGCGGGGGCGTCGGGCCCGGACAGCGCGCGCAGATGGGCACGGGCCCAGGCGGTCAGGCGCGGATCGCGCAGCAGCCCGTCGAGATCGTGGGCGGCCCGCGCGGCCGGGGGCACCGCACCCTCCCCGGGCCGCGCCGTCGCATCCGGCGGCGCCTCCTCCTCACCGGCCCGCGCGGCAGCGTCCGGCGCCGCGCGCTCCCCCGTCTGCCCGCCCGGGGTCAGCCGCAGGGCCAGCGAGAGCGCCGCCTGGTCCCCGAGGCGGGCGAGGTCCAGGCCGAGCAGGGTCTCGACCAGGCGGAGCCGGGCGGACAGGGTGTTGCGGTGGATCTTCAGGAGCCGGGTCGCGTGCGAGGAGAAGTTCAGCCAGGCGTGTGCCGTGGCCCGCAGTTCCTGCCCGCCGGGGTCCTGGGGGCGCCGGGGCTCGTACGCGTGCAGGGGCGCGAGAAGAGCCCCGGCCCAACCGGCCCCGGCCGCGTGGGCGGCGAGCGCCAGCTCGGGACCCGGCCCGAACCGGGCGTGCCGCTCGCCCCGGCCGCGGGCGACGGCCAGGGCGTGGAAGGCCTGGGTGTAGGCGGCCGGGGCCTCCCGCAGGCGGGTCTCGCCGCTGACCCCGACCACGCAGTCCGGGTCCACCTCCACCAGCGCCCCGGCCAGCGGATCGTGGTCGGCCCGGGCGGCGGCCAGGTCCGCCGGGACGAGCACGATGAGGTGGCGCACGTAGACCGGGCAGCGCACGATCCAGGCCCGGCCGCCGGTCAGCTCCTCACACCGCCGGGTCACTTCGCCGCGCCGGCCGGTCCGGCATTCCACGACGTACATGCGCATCGGCTCGGGCAGCGAGGGGCCCAGCGCCTCGGCGACCTGGTGCGCGGTGGAGAGCCGGCCGTTCATCAGCAGGTGCAGCACAGCCTCGCGGGCCCGCGCCTCGGCGAGCCCGGCCCGCGCCTCCCGCCGCGCGGCCTCCTCGGCACGCAGGACCAGGGCCAGCGGGACGGCGGCGTCCGCGAGCAGGGCGGGGGCCTGCGGCGCGAGGGGCTGGTCCAGTACGGCGGCCAGCGCGCGCCCGCCGTCCAGCGCGAACAGCAGCGTCGCGGTCCCGGCCCCGTACAGGACGGCCGACCGGACACCGCGGGCGTTCATCTCGGCGACACCGCGCAGGACGGACTCCGGCCCGTGCCCCTGCCCGGCCTCCACCACCCCGGCCCACCCGCCCAGGCGGGCGGCGAGCCATTCCAGCAGCGCGGCCGACCCCCCGGTGTGGGCGAGCCGGTGGACCTTGAGGACGTCGTCTGACCGGGACACCGCGGCATTGAACCACCCGCCGGACACTGTGCGCAGTGATACCCGTCTCGCGTCCTCACTGGGCGGAGCGAACCCTGCGGACGGCACCCGGCCCGCATAGGTTTGGCCACGAGCGGCCGGATCCCGGTGTCCGCGGGGGAAATTCCGGGGTCCGCCGCCGCTCACATCCGGGCGGCCGCGCTGCGGATGGCCTCGCGGATGCGGAAGTAGGTTCCGCAGCGGCAGATGTTGGCGATGGCGTCGATGTCCTCGTCGGTGGGGTCGGGGGTGCGCCGCAGCAGGGCCACGGCCGCCATGATCTGGCCCGGCTGGCAGAACCCGCACTGGGAGACGTCCTGTTCGAGCCAGGCCTCCTGCACGGGGTGCAGGTCGTCGCCGTCGGCGAGCCCCTCGATGGTGGTCACCGCCTTGCCCGCGCAGGCGGAGACGGGCACCACGCACGGCCGGACGTCGGTGCCGTCGAGGTGGCTGGTGCAGGCCTTGCACACGTCCACGCCGCAGCCGTACTTGGGACCGGTGACGCCCAGCATGTCGCGCAGGACCCAGAGCAGGGGCAGGTCGTCGGGCGCGTCCACGGTGACGCTCCGCCCGTTGACGGTGAAGGTGTGGGAGGGCACGGCGTACTCCTGGCTGCGGGCTATCGCGGGTAGGGGGTGAAGTCGACGTCGAAGTCGAGGGGGAAGCTGCGCGGCTTGGAACCGGTGGCCCGGGCCCAGGCGTTGGCGATCGCGCCGACCGCCGCGGGGACGCCGAGCTCGCCCGCGCCGCCCGGCTCCTCACCGGTGGCGGGCAGCACGTGGACCCGGACGTCACGCGGGGTGTCGCGCTGACGGGCCCAGTGGAACTGGCTGTAACTGCCTTCCAGGGGCAGGCCCTTGTCCAGGTGCAGGCCGGCGCGCAGGGTGGTGGAGATGGCGTCGGTGAGGCCGCCGATCATCTGGGCCTCCAGCCCGCGCGGGTTGACGGGCAGGCCCACGTCCACGGCGATGACGGCCTTGGTCACGCGCACGCGCTCCGGGTCGCGGGTGTCGATCTCGACGAGGCACGCGGTGCGGGACTTGTACTCCTCGTGGAAGGCGATGCCCTGCGCGCATCCCGCCGGCATCGGCCGCCCCCACTGCCCTTCCGTCGCGGCCTTGTCGAGCACGGCGCGCTGGGCGGCGGTCTTCAGGAAGGCGCGGCGGAAGGCGTACGGATCCCGGCCGGTGGCCGCGGCCAGTTCGTCGACCACGATCTCCTCGGCGCCGCGGGTGTTGGCGGAGTACACCGAGCGCCAGGAGCCGGTGGGGATGCCGGTCGGCACCTCGGTGAGCGCCTGGGTGGTGAGCCCGAAATGGTACGGGGACTTGACGGTGGTCAGGAACAGGGTCTGGGCCAGGGTGGCGTTGCCGATGCCGAGCGGCAGGTGTGCGGCGGTGGCGGTGATGATCTCGCCGAGCCCGTGCCGGAAGTCGGTCTCGGCGGCCGCCACCCGGTGTTCGAAGCTGAGGACCTCGCCCAGCAGGTGCGTGGCCCGGATCCGGTGGTGGGTGGCGGGGCGCATCCGGCCGTGCCGGGTGTCGTCGACGCGGGTCCACATCAGCTTGACCGGGCGGCGGCAGGCCTTGGAGATCCGGGCCGCCTCCAGGGCCGCGTCGAAGAAGAGGCGCCTGCCGAAGGAGCCGCCGGCCTGGACCACGTGCACGGTGACCTTGTCGAGGGGAAGGCCGAGTTCGGCCGCGATGGTCTGGCGGGCCACGATGGGGGACTTGAGGCCCGACCAGATCTCGGCGCGGTCCTCCCGTACGTCGGCGACGGCGGAGTTGGTCTCCATCGGGGCGTGGCTGACGAAGGCGAAGTCGAACTCGGCGTCCACGGACGGGGTGAGCAGCGGCGGCACCAGCAGCGGCGGGGTGGCGGCGCGCAGCTTGGCACGGATCTGCGCGTCCGACAGCGCGTCGGCGGGGCCCGGCCCCCAGGCGACCTGGAGGGCGGCCTTGGCGGAGAGGGCCTGTCCGAAGGTCTCGGCGACGACGGCGACCCCGGTCGGGACGGTCACCACGTGCAGGACGCCGGGCATGGCCTTGACGGCGGCCAGGTTGGCGACCGAGCGGACGCCGCCCCCGAGGGTGGGCGGCCGGCGCACCACGCAGGGCTTCGCGCCGGGCACGTCGAGGTCGAGGGTGTACCGCTGGGCTCCGGTGACCATGGCGCGGGCGTCGACACGGCTGGTGGGCCTGCCGACCAGGGCGTGCTTCGCCGTCTTCTTGGGAGTGGCGCCGAGGACGACCAGGCCCGGGTCGGCGGCGGCCGCCGCGAGGGAACCGTAGCCGGCGGTGCGGCCGTCGGGGGCCCGGACGGCGCCGTTCGCGGTGGTCAGGGCGGCCGGGGAGAGGCTCCAGCGGTGGGCGGCGGCCGCCACGAGCCGGGCCCGGGCGGTGGCGGCGCACTGGCGGACCGGCCCGTAGAGGGAGCGGATGGAGTTGGACGAGCCGGTGAGCTGGTTGAAGAGCAGTTCGGGCCGGGCGTCGTCCAGTTCGACGCGGACATCGGCGAGCGACGCGTCCAACTCCTCGGCGACGAGCATGGCCACGGCGGTGGTGAGGCCCTGGCCGACCTCCTCGCGCGGCAGCCGGAAGCGGATCGTGCCGTCCGCCTCGACGGCGAGCGCCAGCAGGGCTGAGGTGGGGGCGCCGGCCAGGATGAACAGGTCGCCGAGGTCGATCACGTCGGCGATGGCGGGCAGGCTGGGCACGACGGCGTGGGCGGCCTGCGGGGCCAGCGCTTCGGCGCCCGCACGGGTGACGAGGGCGAGCGTCGGCGCAGCGACCAGGTACGTGAGGAAGGAGCGGCGGCTCTGCCCCGAGGGGTGGTTCTGCCCGGTCATGCGTGTCGCTCCCACCCTGCGGGCCCGCATGACGCGTGCCACCCCCGGTTCGTTACCGACACGTAGGGTAGCGATCAAGGGGTCGGGTGGGAAGACTGGGGGAACGGGCCGCGGGGCGGGGCGCCGGACGCGGAGTCATTCGTTCGGGGGTACGGCGCCGAAGGCGTTCCCCCCGACCCGAACGGAGACCCGGGGCTCGCACGTGTCGGCCGTACGCTCGAACCGGCGTGCGTCGGGGGCCTGTTTCCGGCCGCCCCTTCCGGGCCTGTTCCGGCTCGTCGGAGCCCTTCCCCGGGGGACCGGGGAGGCGGGCGCGTCGGGGCCGATCATGGCGGCCTGACCTCGGCTGACCGGATTCGTTCGTACGGGAGGGACACGCCGAGAGGCCTGAGGCATATGCCAAGAGCAAGACCGTTACAGATGTTGCCAAACGCCTTACACGCCGTCGCCGCCTGTGCAACAGTCGTAACCGGTCCTTCCTTCAGACTTGGCCGTGCCGCGCCTGTATCGGAGTTCTCATGCCGTCCCACCTGTTCGCGGACCGTCCCGCGCAGCCGCCCGAGCCGGGGTCGGTGGACGCACTGATCTCACAGACCCGGCGCCTCCGGGGTGAAGTGGACGCGGTCCGCCGCGACACCGTCGTGGACGACGACGACGCCCAGGGCCGCTGGCAGCGCGCACTGTGCGATCTCGCCGTGCACCACCTCGACGACCTGGGCGAGCACCTGGGCCAGCTCAAGGAGGGCCTGCCACCCGCGCCGGAGACGATCGTCCTCCCGCAGGCGGCGCCCGAAGCCGCACCCGAGGCGCAGACCCGGGTGGGCAGCGCCGAGTGGAACCTGCTGACCGACGAGGTCAGTTGGTCCGACGAGCTGTTCCAGATCTTCGGCCGGTCCCCCGAGGCGGGCGCGCTCCCGCTCGACGAACTGGGCTCCACCCTGTTCTCCGAGGACCAGCCGCTGCTGACCGCCTGGGTGACGGCCTGCCTGGTGGACGGCAAGGCGATCGACGGCGAGTTCCGCATCGTCCGGGCCGACGGCCGGGTCCGGACCTTGCACATGAGGGGCGAGCCGGTACTCGACTCCGACGGCTGCACGGCCTCCATGTGGGCCGTACTGCGGGACGTGAGTGAACTGCGCCGGAGCCAGCGGGCGGTGCGCGAGTCCCGTGACTCGCTGCAGCGCCAGCGGGAGATCGCGCAGACCGAGCACCGGCTGGCGGTCGAGCTGCAGGAAGCCGTGCTCCCCCCGTGGCGCGGCTCCCTGCGGTTCCCGCACGGCAACGCGGGCACGCTGGACGTGGCCGCGCACTACCTGCCCTCGGCGACCAGCGCCCTGATCGGCGGCGACTGGTACGACGCGCTCGAACTGCCCGACGGACGCTCCCTGCTGACGGTCGGCGACCTCACCGGGCACGGGGTGACCGCCACCTCCGGCATGGCGATGATGCTCGGCGCCCTGCGCGGCATGGCGATGGCCGGCATCGAGCCGGGCCCCCTGATGGGCTGGCTGAACCAGCTCCTGGAGACCTCCGTACAGCCGGCCCTCGGATCGGCCGTCTGCTGCCGCTACGATCCCGCGCGCCGCGTGCTGTCCTGGGCGCAGGCCGGCCACCCGGCCCCCCTGCTGTTCCGCCGCGGTTCCGGCCGCTCGCTGGTGCCGCCCGAGGGCGTGCTGCTGGGCGCGACCTCCGGAGCCTCGTACGGACAGGCCGAGGAGCGGCTCGAGGAGGGCGACGTGCTCGTCCTGCACACGGACGGACTGACCCCGCGCAGCATCGAGTTCAGCCGGGCCGACGGAACGGAACGGCTGCTGGCGCTCGCACCGCGCTTCTCGGCGGCGCGGTCGGCCCAGGACTGCGTGCGCATGGTGATCGAGGAGTTCGGCGAGAGCGAGCGCGAGGACGACGCGTGCGTGCTGGTGGCACGGGTCGGCTCGTAGCCGCTCGAAACCGTCGCAGCCGCCCGGCAGTTGTGGGATCAGGGATGCGCAGGGCCCCCGCGGGATCGGGGGCTGGTGGGCCGCGCCGGAAGGCGCGGCCTTTCTCGTCTCCGTACGTCGTCCCGCACTACACGACCGAACCGCGCGGGCTGCGCGCCGCCGGGATGTCCGGGAGGGCCAGTTCGATCTCCTCGCGCAGGTCCTCGATCCTCGCGTACCCGGAGTACTGCCCGGTGAGCCGGTACATCTCGCGCAGCCGGTCCCAGGTGCGGTGCGAGGAGGTCTCGTTCATCGACACCAGGGCGAGCCGGGCGTAGCGGTCGGCCTGTTCCGGGTCGTCGGCGATGAAGCAGGCCGAGGCCATGGAGATGTAGTCGAAGATCTGCGAGCGCTGGTAGCCGTCGCCGCGCAGCCGCAGGGCCTCCTTGGCGTGGCGGGCCGCGACGGGAGCCGCCGTGGCGTCGTGGTCCGCGAGGGTGCGGTAAGCCAGCGCCTGCATCCCGTGCAGGTCCGCCTCGTCGAAGTGCTGCATCCAACTCGGCGGCGGTACGTCGCCCTTGTCGGACACGAACAGCTCCTCGGCCTCGCCCAGGGTCCGGCGCATGGCCTGGCCCTTGCCCATGGCGGCCTGCGCCCAGGCCTCGATGGTGTGCAGCATGGCGCGGGTGCGGGGCAGGGTCTGCTCGCCGGACCCGGACTGGGCGAGCTTCATCAGGTCCAGCGCCTCGTTCGGCTTGCCGAGGTGGACCATCTGGCGGGCGGCCCGGGAGAGCGCCTCGCCGGCCCGCGGCCGGTCGCCGCCCTCGCGCGCGGCGTGCGCGGCGATGACGAAGTACTTCTGCGCGGTGGGCTCCAGGCCCACGTCGTGGGACATCCAGCCCGCGAGCACGGCGAGGTTGGCCGCCACCCCCCAGAGCCGGCGCTGGAGGTGGTCGGGGTGGTGGTAGGCGAGCATGCCGCCCACCTCGTTGAGCTGGCCGACGACCGCCTTGCGCTGCAGGCCTCCGCCTCTGGAGGCGTCCCAGGCGCGGAACACCTCGACGGAGCGCTCCAGCGCCTCGATCTCCTGCGAGCCGATCGGGGCGGCCTCGTAGCGGTCGTAGCCCGCCGGGTCGGCCTGGAAGGAGTCCCCGAAGCGCTGCGCCTCCTTGGCGAGCGCGGGGTCGGTGTGGAGCCAGTCGTACATGGCGTTGGTGAGGGCGGAGCCGGCGGTGAGCACGGCGCCCGCGCCCATCAGACCGCGACGGTTGAGCATGAGGTCCATTCCCGTGAATTCGGTGAGGACCGCGGCTGTGCGTTCGGGCGCCCAGGGCATTCCGTCGGGGTTCTCCTGCGCCCCCTCCGGCTGCCGTCTGCTGGTGCGCCGCTGCCGTACGAACCCGAGGTCCTCGATGGTCACGACACGACCGAGCCGCTCGGTGAACAGTGCTGCCAGTACCGTGGGCACCGGTTCGCGCGGGGTTTCCCCCATGTCGATCCAGCGCCTCACCCGCGAGGTGTCGGTGGCCAGCTGGGGGTGCCCCATGGCCGCCGCCTGCCGGTTGACCATCCTCGCCAGTTCGCCCTTGGACCAGCCGGCCAGGCCGAACAGGTCGTTCAAGCGGGTGTTTGGACCTTTGCTCACGTCAAGCCCCCAGGTTCTCGGCTGAGTTGACAGTAACCCGCCGTCAGATGCCCAGCGACTATTCGCCAGGCTTCGCCAGGGCACGCCTGATGGTCCGCCACCCGCGGCCGGGTGTCAGGTAGGAATGCGCCTCCCCGACCCGGTCACCGGCGGAACTCCCCAGGGTGATGCACGGGATCCGGCGGGGCGGCGTACGCAACTCGTCGGCGCACGAAGGGATCCGTAACGCCATGTACGCAGCAACGTCCTCCGTGTCCGCCCCGGTCCGGCCGCACCGCACGCTCCCCGCGAGCGGCGGCCCCTACCTCGAACCCGGCCGCCCCGCGGCTCCGGCGCAGGGCGCCGTTCGGGCGCGGCGGATGCCGGGGGCCGGATCGCAGCCGCTCAGCGGAAGAATCGACCTCTCGGGGCCGCAGGGCGCGCAACTGCGCACCGCGCTCGCCTCGGTGCAGCGGATCTGTCCGGAGTTCGCGCCCGTCCAGGTGCTGCGGCGCAGCGGCCGGTCGGTCCTCCTCGTGGGCACCACCGGGCGGATGACCGCCGTCGCGAAGGTTTTACTGGACCACTCGCCGGAATGGCGCGAGCGGTACCGGCACGAAATAGGGTCGTACCGGGCGTTCGTCCGGCACCGCCCGCCGGTCCGGGTGCCGCGGCTGATCGCCGCCGACCCGGAGAACTGCGTACTGATCGTCGAGCGGATGGCGGGCCGGGTCGCGGCGCTGCAGCGGCATCCCGTGGAGGCCCCGCCGCGGGTCGACGTACGGGCGGCCCTCGGCGCGGTGTGCCGGGTCAACCAGTGGCGTCCGCCGGCCGACCTGTTCGGGACCCCGCTGAACTACGCGCGGCGGATCGCCCGGGACTACGAGCTGGGCCTGCTGACCGACCGGGACCTCGGCGACCTGCAGAAGCTGCTGCACGGCGTGAAGCTGTCCGGCACCGGGCTGCAGTTCAACCACGGTGACGCCCTGCTGTCGAACCTCCTGCTGTCGCCGGCCGGGCCGGTGCTGCTCGACTGGGAGCACGCGGGCTGGTACCTGCCGGGCTACGACCTGGCCACCCTGTGGACGGTACTGGGCGACGCCCCGGCCGCGCGCAGCCAGATCAGCCGGCTCGCCCAGTCGGCCGGCCCGGCGGTGCGGGACGCCTTCCTGGTGAACCTGATGCTGGTGCTGACCCGGGAGATCCGGATGTCCGAGACGGCCGTACAGCGCTCGATGCTGGCGACCGCCCCGGCGCAGCCCCTGGCGGCGGGCGCCCTGTCCTCGGGCGAGGAGCAGCGGCTGCTGCTGCGCCGCCTGCACGACGACGCCGGCATGGCGCGCAGAGCGGTCCGGGCGGCGGTCGGCACCCGCTGATCCCGCCGGTCCGCCCACCATCGCGAAGTCCCGTGGCCCCCACCGCCGCGGGACTTCGCTTGTGTGCGGGGGTGTACGCGCCGCGGATCCCGGAGGAGGGGGTGCCTGCCGCGGAGGCGGCGGCGCCGGTGGCGCCGGCGTCGGATGCCTTGACATCACATGATCCCCCGAACACCTTTTCTGACTCAGCATCAGACGTGCTGAGTCACTCCCCTCCTCCCCACTCCGCTGGAGCCTGCACATGTCCGCAAGCGCTTCACGCACGTCCCCCGGAGCCCTCCCGTCCCGCCGCAGCGTGCTCGCCGGGACCGGCGCCGGGGTGCTCGCCGCCACCGTGCTGCCGTCCGCCGCGGCGCGGGCCGACGGCGCCCAGGCCGGGCCTCCGCTCGGCGAGTACGACGTCGTCGTGGTCGGGTCCGGGGCCGCCGGGATGACCGCCGCGCTCACCGCCGCCCAGCGGGGACTGAGCGTCCTGGTGGTCGAGAAGGCGCCCACCTTCGGCGGATCCGCCGCCCGCTCCGGGGCCGGGATCTGGCTGCCCAACAACTCGGTGATCCTGGGCGCCGGGGTGCCGGACACGCCGCAGAAGGCGGCGACGTACCTGGCGGCCGTCGTCGGGCCCGAGGTGCCGGCCGACCGCCAGGCCGCCTTCCTCGCCAACGGGCCGCGGATGCTGGACTTCGTGATGGCCAACAGCCCGCTCAGGTTCCGTTTCATGGAGGGGTACAGCGACTACTACCCCGGCCTGCCGGGCGGGCTGCCGAACGGTCGTTCCATCGAGCCGGACCAGATCGACGGGAACATCCTGGGCGCCGAACTGGCCCGGCTGAACCCGGCGTACATGCCGGTGCCCGCCGGGATGGTGGTCTTCAGCGCGGACTACAAGTGGCTCAACCTGGCGGCGGTCAACGCCAAGGGGCTGGCCGTGTCCACGGAGTGCCTGGCGCGCGGCACGAAGGCGGCGCTGCTCGGCCAGAAGCCGCTGACGATGGGGCAGGCCCTGGCGGCCGGGCTGCGCGCCGGGCTCCAGCGGGCGGGCGTACCGGTCTGGTTGAACAGCCCGCTGGTGGACCTGGTCCAGGAAGGCGGCGCCGTCACCGGGGTGGTGGTGGAGCGGGAGGGCGTACGGGGCATCGTACGGGCCCGGCGCGGGGTGATCGTCGGCTCGGGCGGCTTCGAGCACAACGCGCAGATGCGGGCGCAGTACCAGCAGCAGCCGATCGGCACCCAGTGGTCGGTGGGCGCGAAGGAGAACACGGGCGACGGGATCCGGGCGGGGCAGCGGGCGGGGGCCGCGCTGGCGCTGATGGACGACGCCTGGTGGGGCCCGTCGATCCCGCTGCCCGGGGAGCCGTACTTCTGCCTCGCCGAACGGACCCTGCCGGGCGGGCTGATCGTGAACGGGAAGGGCGCGCGGTTCGTCAACGAGGCGGCGCCGTACAGCGACGTGGTGCACGTGATGTACGAGAAGGACCGGGGCGCGCCCGGCTCGCACATCCCGGCGTGGCTGATCGTGGATCAGAACTACCGCAGCAAGTACCTGTTCAAGGACGTGCTGCCGACGATCGTGTTCCCGGACTCCTGGTACGAGACGGGGGCGGCGAAGAAGGCGTGGACCTGGGACGCGCTGGCCGGCCAGATCGGGGTTCCCGCGGCGGCGCTGCGGGCCACCCTGAACCGGTTCAACGCGCAGGCGTGGAACGGGACGGATGCCGATTTCCACCGGGGCGACTCGGCGTACGACCACTACTACACGGACCCGGGGGTGCGGCCGAATTCGTGCCTGGCCCCGATCTGGGCGCCGCCGTTCTACGCGTTCAAGATCGTCCCGGGCGACCTGGGCACGAAGGGCGGCATCGTCACGGACGCGCGGGCCAGGGCGCTGCGGGCGGACGGCTCGGTGATCCGGGGGCTGTACGCGGCGGGCAACGCGAGCGCCGCGGTGATGGGCCACAGCTACGCGGGGGCCGGGTCGACGATCGGACCCGCGATGACGTTCGGCTACGTGGCGGCGAACGACATCGCGGACGCGTGACCGGGCGGTACTAGCCCTGCTGGAAGAGCTCGGCGGGGAGCGGCTTCAGGAGGGCGTAGAGGTCATCGGTGATCGGGCGGTCCCAGCTGGCGATGGTGACCAGCACGTTGTCGCTGCGGTCGAACTGGACGCAGGAGATGCGGGACTCCGACAGCTTGACCTTCCGGACGATCAGGAGGTTGTCGCCCTGCATGACGGGGCAGTCCTCGATGCCGGTGACCTCGACGTCCTCGTCGTTCTCCAGGGCGTCGAGCAGCTGGGCGACCTCGAAGGGGACCTGGCCGTCGGAGAGGTCCCGGGCGGGGGAACCCTCCGGCAGGTTTCCGATGATCATCGCGGGGCCGCGGCCGCCGAACAGGTCGTAGCGGAGGAAGACACCCTGGCAGCTGCCGTCGGGCGCGGGCAGCAGCCCGGCCCCGAGATTGCCCGGCCAGTCCCCCGGGTCCATGGCCAGGACGTCGAAGTCCGGGCCGGCGGGTGTGGCGGCGCGGTGGCGGCGGAGGAAGGACATGCCGCCATGGTACGTGGCCGGGCGAAGTTTTCCGGCCCGGGGCCCCTGATCGGGGCCCGCCCCGCGCCCCGCCGGGCCGCGGCCCCGTCCGGGCCCGTCAGACGGACGGGACCAGGGTGAACCAGTGTGGGAGGAGGGTGTCGTCGCCGGTGACCTTGAGGGCGGGGGCGGTGAGGCGGCCCCAGAGGAAGAGCGCGAGGTCGGAGGCGGAACCCTCGGCCTCGACGTCCACCGGGGCGGTGGAGCCGGGCTCCAGCAGGACCTCGTCCGCCGCGAAGACGACGGTCCAGGATTCCGGGCCGTCGGTGCGCCGGAAGCGGTACCGCTCCCCCTTGCCGGCGGGAGACGCCCACCAGGAGCGGCGGGCCGGCGCCATCACCTCGAAGGTCTGGGTGACGGCGTCCGTCGCGAGGGCCGGGTCGAGGGGGGCCTGGGTGCCGGTCGCGGACTCCGCGTCCCACCGGTGGACGGCCAGCTCGATCACCTGCATCCGCAGCCAGAAGCCGGAGGTCCGCTCCGGCCCCCAGGTCCACACCGGCAGGTCCGCTCCGACCTCGCCGAACATCGTCGCGAGCTGCTCCGCGCCCTCGGTGAACCAGGCCGTCAGCGCGTCCGGCACCGGCTCCCGGTTCGGCGCCCGCTCGGGCCGGGGCCAGGCGGCCAGCGCCGCCGGGTCGGCCGGGAGCCCGTACAGGGTGAGGTCGCTCGGGTCGGGCCGCTCCTGGAGGCGCTCCCGCAGGAGGTGGGCCACGTAGCGCTGCACCCCGCCGAGGTGCCCGATGAGGTCGGACACCGACCAGTCGGGGCAGGAGGGGACCAGGGGCGGGGGCCCGCCGGGGTCGAGGGCACGGCGGACGGCCTGTTCGAAAGCGGCCGCCTCGCTCCGGAAGAGGGAGATGCGCTGGGCGTGTTCCATGGGGTCACCCTGCCCCGGCGGTGCGGCCGGCCAACCTGCTCCGGCCCGCGCGTGGGCGACGTGCGGGGGCGCCGCGGCCACGGGGTAGTCTGATCATGACCTTTATGAACAAGTTCAACACACTGGGGGGCCGGTGCACCGTCGCCGTGTCATGATCTCTGCCGCCGCCGTCGCGGCAACCGTCGGGCTCGTCGCACCGGGGGCGGCCCACGCGGCCGATCCCGCGCAGGCCGATCCCGCGCAGGCCGGCTCCTCGCGGGCCGCGGCTTCCGACGCCTGGGTGGGCATGGTCCAACGCACCAAGGGCGCGCACACCATGAACCTCTCCACCTGGGTGTCGAGCGACGGCCTCGACGTGTTCGAAGTCGTCGTCGACTGGGGCGACGGGCAGAGCTCGGCTCCCGGAACGTCCATCACGGACGAGTTCCTCGACTTCTCGCACAGGTACGCCAAGGTCGGCACCTACAAGGTCACGGTCACCGCGACCGACCTGCGCACCAAGACGTCCGTGAGCAAGACCGAGGACGTCCTCGTGGCGGGGTCCGAGTTCACCCCGCACACGCCCACCCGGCTGCTGGACACCCGCGACGGCACCGGCACCTCGTCCGCCCGGCCCGTCGCGCCCTACGGCACGACCCGGGTGAAGGTCGGCGGCGGCAACGGCATCCCGGCCGGGGTGACGGCCGTGGCCCTGAACCTCACCGTGACCGACGCCGCCGCGGACGGGCACCTCATCGCCTACGCGTCCGGCAGCAAGCAGCCGACCACGTCGAACGTCAACTTCGCCGCGGGGCGGTCCGTCCCGAACCTGGCGATCGTCCCGGTCGGCGCGGACGGCTACGTCGAACTGGCCAACCGCAGCGCGGGCACGGTGAGCCTGATCGCGGACGTCACGGGCTACTTCGCGAAGACCGCCGCGAGCGGCTACACCCCGATGGACCCGGTCCGCCTCGTCGACACCCGGGACGGGCTGGGCGCGGCCAGGGGCCAGGTCGCCGGGCAGAGCACGGCCGGGGTCCAGATCTCGGGCAAGGGCGGGCTGCCGGCCCAGGGCATCACCGCCGTCGCGCTCACCGTCACGACCACCGGCCCCAAGAGCGCCGGCCACCTGACCGCCTTCCCCAGCGGGCAGCCGGCGCCGATCACCTCGAACGTGAACTTCACCGCCGGCCAGACCGTCGCCAACTCGGTGATCGTGCCGGTGGGCCCGAACGGGAGGATCGACATCCGCAACGGCTCCTGGAGCCCGACCGACGTGATCGTGGACGTGACCGGCTACTACAGCGCCGACGGCAAGGCCGCCTACCTGCCGGTCGAGCCGGACCGCCTGCTCGACACCCGGGAGTACTACTGGGAGGTCGACGGGCAGGACTACCGGCACGTGTCGGTGTTCAAGCCCGACGTCCAGCTCGCGGGCGCCGTGGTGAACGCGACCGTGACCAACACGGAGGGCAGCGGCCACCTCACGGTCGCACCGGACCCGAACACCAGCGCCCAGTACGGCAACAGCACGGCCGTCCGGCCGACTCCGCCGAACTCCTCCAACCTGAACTGGACCAAGGGCGACACCGTCTCGAACCTGGTCCAGGCGAGCACCGGCAAGAACGACATCGTCGACTTCTGGAACCGGGGCTGGGAGTCCGCCGACCTGGTCGTCGACCTGTTCGGCGTGTACGCGGTGAACTGACCCGGCGCGTGTCCTGCGGATCGGGGCCGTCCCGGTCCGCAGGCCGGCCGACCGCGACACCCCTTACCGTCCGTACGCCTCCAGGGCGGCGCCCAGGCCGGGGAGGTCGGTGCCGAGGGTGCGGCAGGCCGCCGACAGCACCCAGTCGGGCTCCCGGTCCGCGGCCGCCGGCCCGGTGCCGCCGGCTGCCGCCCGCGCGGCCCCCAGCTCCTCCTCCGTGAGCCCGTCCGCCTCGAAGGTCCCGCCGGGCGGCGCGCCGCCGAGGGCCGACAGGGTCCGGGAGGTCCGCGCCTCCAGGCCGTCGGCGCCGCACGCGCGCGCCGTCAGCACCGCCCGGGCCAGCAGTCCGGGATCGCCGAGCTCCGTACCCAGCGCGGCCAGTGCGCAGGCCAGTTCGTATCCCGCCGGGGAGACGGCGAGCAGCGCCACGGCCTCGCGCAGCAGCTCGGCCCGGTCGTGCGGGGCGGCCACCTCCGCCGCCACCCGCAGCGCCTGGCCGATGCCGGAGGGGGCGCCGAAGGCGCGGGACCGCCGGACGGCGTCGGCGGCCAGCGCCCTGGCCCGGCCGGGGTCGTCCGCGGACACCGCGCGGGCCAGGTGCAGCGGCCACGGGCACCACGCGGGGTTCTGGATGCCGCGCGGGGTCAACCGTCGCTCGACCTCCTCGAGTTCCGCGGCCGCGCCCTTGGTGTCGCCCCGGGCCAGCAGCAGTTCGGCGTAGACGGTCTGGGAGTCGGGGAAGACCACCGCCGCCGGGAAGGGCTTGCCGAACTCGTGCTCCCGGCCCAGCTCCCAGGCCTGGCCGGCCCGTCCCCGGGCGAGGAGCGTCGTGATGAGGATGGCGATGTTGTACCAGTGCACGGGGGTGCCGCGGCCCACGCGCTCGGCGAGCCGCAGCCCGGCCCGCGCCAGTTCCTCGGCCTCGGCGAGCCGCCCGCGCCGGTAGCGGATGTAGGCGCGCAGGCCGTACGCGAAGGAGAGGTGCGCCCCGCGCCAGCCCTGCCGCTCGAACTCGGCGGTGCCCGCCTCGAACAGCTCCTCCGCCCGCCAGGGCCGGTCGGCGTACATGTACACCATGGCCACGAGCACGGGGACCTCGAAACCGCGGTCCTCGTGGGCCCAGCTGAAGTCCTGCTCCAGCACCCGCCCGGCGTGGTGCAGCACCACCTCGGCCGGCTCCCCGCGCAGGCAGGCGTCCCAGGCGCGCAGTCCGATCACGTACCGCTCGGTGAGGTCGCGCCCGGTCAGCCGGTCGGCGAGGAGCGCCAGCCGCCGGGACCGGGCCGGGGAGTCGGGTTCGGCGGCGTTGAAGGCGTCCCACATGAACTGCTCCGACTGCAGGCGCAGCCGGGCGCGGACGTCCTGGGTGTACGGGATCTCCCGCGCGAGTGCCTGTGAGGCGTCGGCGAGGCGGTCGCTGTGCGCCAGCACCTGGGCGAGCCGTATCACGATGCCCTGCCGCAGCGCGGGGTCGTCGACGGGCTCGGCGAGGGCGGCGCGGAGGTGGTTGACGGTGGTGGCGGGCTCGGTGAGCAGGGAGGCGCAGCCGAGTTCGTAGAGGACGGCCGCGCGCTCGTCGAAGTCCGGGGGTTCGCGCAGGGCGCGGGCGAGCTGGCGGCGGGCGGCCTCGGGGGCGCCGGCCCGGAGGTTCTCGCCGGCGGCCTCGCGCAGGGTCCGGACCACCCACGGGTCGTTCTCGGGGTGGGTCTCCAGGAGGTGGCGGGCGGCGGCGGAGGGGCCGAGGCCGGCGTCGACGACGGCCGTGGCAGCCTTGCCGTGGAGGGCGACGCGCAGGGCGTCGGGGATGGCGCGGTAGATGGCGGTGGCGATGAGCGGGTGGACGAACTCCAGCCCGGCGTCGGGGACTTCGGTGGCCGCGGCCGCCAGGATGCGGGCGTCGCGCAGCCGTGCGGCGGCGTCCACGGCCTCCTCGGTGCCGAGGGCGGCGACCCGGGCGGCGAGGTCCCGGGGGATGTCGGTGCCTAGGACGGCGCAGGCCCACGCGAAGCGGACGGTGGACGGCCCGAGCCGGTCGAGGCGGGCGACGAGCCCGCTGCCGCGCTGGGCCGCGGCGAGGTCGCGCAGCAGCGGGGCGTTGGCCTCGACCGGCGGCAGGCCCTTGTCCCGGACCTTGGCGGTGAGTTCGACGGCCTCGAAGGGGTTGCCGGTGGTGACGGTCCACGCCTCCCGGCAGAAGGCGTCGTCGGCGTGGTCGCCGACCGCCTCGCGGACCAGGGCGGCGACGGCGGGCGCGGTGAGGGGCGCGAGGTGCAGGGGGCGCTGTCCGGCCCGGCCGGGCAGGGTGCGGAGGGCATCGGCGTGGGCGGGCAGCTCGTCGGGCCGGTAGGCGACGACGAGGAGCAGCGGGAGGTGCTCGGCGCGCGGGGCGTAGGCGGCCAGCCAGCCGAGGGACTCGGGGTCGGCCCAGTGGGCGTCGTCGAGGACGAGGGTGACCGGCGCGCGCTGGACGACGAGGTGGGTGAGCACCCAGTCGAGTCCGTCGCGCAGGCCCTGGGGGTCGGGCGGGGCGCCCTGTTCGGGTGCGCAGAGCCCCAGGGCCGGGCCGATGATGGAGTACCAGCTGCCGAGGGCGGCGCGCAGCTCCCCTTCGGAGGTGCCGGCCAGGTGGGGCTGGATGAGCTGGCGGGCGACGTGGAAGGGCTGGCTCTGCTCCTGTTCCCCGCCGCGTGCGGCGAGGACGGTGCAGGAGCGGGCGTGGGCGCGGCGGCGCAGTTCGGTGAGGAGGGTGGTCTTGCCGAGTCCGGCGGCGCCGGAGAGGGCGAGCAGCGCGCCGCCCGAGTCCGGCGGGGGGCTGGTGAGGTGTTCCAGTGCTTCATCGACGAGGGAGAGCTCGGCCTCGCGTTCGATCACGGTGCGGCGTCTGCGGTTCGGACGGGACAGACGGTCCGTCATGGCTGGTACCCCCCAGGCCTGTTCCGGAGATCAGCGTACGCCCGCGCACACCGGGAGGGAGCCCGTCACGGCAAAGATTCAGTCCCGCGCGGAACGCGCCGCGAGCTCCTCGAGGACGGTGACGGCCTCGGCGGCCCGGTCGGCGGCCACGAAGAGGTGGTCGTGGTGGTAGCCGGCCATGACGTTGCAGCTCAGGCCGTGTGCGCCGAGTTCGGCAGCGAAGGCCGCCGTGAGGCCCACGGCGGCGAGGGCGGAGTGGATCCGCAGGGTGATCCAGCCGGCCGTGTAGTCGTAGGCGAGGCCGGCCGCGTCGGCGTCCTCCTGGCGCAGGACCAGGGTGAGGCCCTCGGGCTCCCGGACCGTGGCGACGGGGGCGGTCCCCGGGGGGACCGCGGGACCGGGGACGGTGCAGAACACGTACCGCCCCTCGTTCAGTTCGGGCCGCATCCCGCTCAGCAGTTTGCGCAGGTCGCTCTCTCCGCTCATGCGGCCAGCCTACCCACGGGCCGCCGGCCACCGGGGCGGCGGCTCGCGGCCCCGGTGGTGCGGCGGCCCGCTGCCCCGGTGGTGCGGCGGCCCGCTGCCCCGGTGGTGCGGGCGGCGGGTGACGGCCGCCCGCTACGTCAGGTCGAACTCCCCGCCCCGCGCGTTCAGCACGAACTTGTTCCACTCGTCCGGCGCGAAGATCAGCGACGGGCTTTCGGGGCGCTCGCTGTTGCGCATGGCGACGAAGCCCTCGACGAAGGCGATCTGAACGTCACCCGCTCCCCGGCTGCTCGAGCGCCACTGCGCCTCGGTGAGATCGAGGTCCGGCTTGTCCCAGCCGGCCAGGGCCTGTGAAGTCGTGCTCTCGGCCACGTGCGTGCTCCTCCCGGTACGTCGTCCGGGGGCCAGGTTAACCACCGCGGCGGGTGCCGGACAGGCCACGGTGAGTCACCCGTGACCTGTCCGGCACCCTGCGCGCGGTCCTTTGCGCTCAGGAGGCCGGCGGCTCGGCCCCCACGAGCCACATCGCGAAGAACTGCGCGCCGCCGCCGTAGGCGTGCCCCATGGCCCGGCGGGCTCCCGGGACCTGGTGTTCCCCGGCCTGGCCGCGGACCTGGAGGGCCGCCTCCGCGAAGCGGATCATGCCGGAGGCGCCGATCGGGTTCGTGGACAGGACCCCGCCCGAGGGATTGACCGGAAGGTCCCCGTCGAGTTCGGTGACCCCGGCCTCGGTGAGCTTCCAGCCCTCGCCCTCCGCCGCGAACCCGAGGTTCTCCAGCCACATCGGCTCGTACCAGGAGAACGGCACGTACATCTCCACCGCGTCGATCTCCCGGCGCGGGTCGGTGATCCCGGCCTGCCGGTAGACGTCGGCCGCACAGTCCTTGCCGGCCTGCGGGGAGACGAAGTCCTTGCCCGCGAAGAGGGTGGGCTCGCTGCGCATCGCCCCGCCGTGCACCCAGGCGGCGGGCCGCGGGGAACGGGCCGCGCCCGCCCGGTCGGTGAGGATCATCGCGCAGGCGCCGTCCGAGGAGGGGCAGGTCTCGGAGTACCTGATCGGGTCCCACAGCATCGGCGAGGCCTGGACCTTCTCCAGGGTGATGTCGTGCTCGTGCAGGTGCGCGTACGGGTTCTTCAGCGCGTTGCGCCGGTCCTTGTAGGCGACCAGCGAGCCCACCGTGTCCGGCGCGCCGGTGCGCCGCATGTAGGCGCGCACGTGCGGGGCGAAGAACCCGCCCGCGCCCGCCAGCAGCGGCTGCTGGAAGGGAACGGGCAGCGAGAGCCCCCACATGGCGTTCGACTCCGACTGCTTCTCGAAGGCGAGGGTGAGGACGGTCCGGTGGACGCGCGCCGCGACCAGGTTGGCGGCGACGAGCGCGGTGGAGCCGCCGACCGAGCCTGCGGTGTGCACGCGCAGCATCGGCTTGCCGACCGCGCCGAGGGCGTCCGCCAGGTACAGCTCCGGCATCATCACCCCCTCGAAGAAGTCGGGGGCCTTGCCGATGACGACGGCGTCGATGTCCGCCCAGGTCAGCCCGGCGTCCGCGAGGGCGCTCGCCGCTGCCTCGCGGACCAGTCCGGCGATGGAGACGTCGTGCCGGGCGGCGACGTGCTTGGTCTGGCCGATCCCGACGACGGCGACCGGTTCCTTGCCCGAGGTGCTCATGCGGGGTCTCCTTCCAGGACGGCGACCAGGTTCTGCTGGAGGCAGGGGCCGGAGGTGGCGTGGGCGACGGCCCGGTCGGACTCGCCGCGGTGGATCCGGGCGGCGGCCTCGCCGATCCGGATCAGGCCGGCGGCCATGATGGGGTTGGCGGCGAGCGCCCCGCCGGACGGGTTGACGGCGACGGCGTCGCCCCCGGCGCCGCCGGCGCCGATCCCGAGGGCCTTGCGCAGCACGACCTCCTGGGAGGAGAACGGCGCGTGCAGTTCCGCCGTGTCCACCGGGGAGTCGAACACCCCGGCGCGCTCGGCGGCGAGCCGGGTGGACGGGGAGTCGGTGAGGTCGCGCAGGCCCAGGGAGTGGGCCTCGATGCGGTGGTCGATGCCGGTGATCCAGGCGGGGCGCGCGCACAGCCGGCGCGCGGTGTCCCCGGCGGCCAGGACCACGGCGGCCGCGCCGTCGCCGATGGGCGGGCAGTCCCCGGTGCGCAGGGGCCGGACCTGGTAGTCGCCCTGGGGCACGGAGCCGCTGAGCTGGGCGTGCGGGTTGGCCTCGGCGGATGCGCGGCTGCGGGCGCCGATGGCGGCCAGCGCGGCTTCGTCGGTCTCGCCGGCGTCGATGAGGGCCTGGGCCTGGAGGGCCGCCAGGGCCACGGAGTCGGGCCAGAGCGGGGCGAGGTAGTAGGGGTCGAGCTGGCGCGTGAGCACGTCTCGTACCGGACCGGGCGAGGACTTCCCGTACGAGTAGACCAGCGCGGTGTCGGCCTCGCCGGTCTGAATCTTGACCCAGGCTTCGTAGAGCGCCCAGGCGCCGTCCATCTCGACGTGTGATTCGGAGATCGGCGGCCAGGCCCCGACCCCGTCGAGGGTCATGGTGAAGGAGAAGGCCCGGCCGGCGAGGTAGTCGCTGGAGCCGGAGCAGGTGAAGCCGATCTCGCCGGCCTTCAGCCCGGTCTGTGCCAGGACCTGGTGCAGGACCGGCATGACCATCTCGACTTCGCTGAGTTCGTCGGTGCGGCGCAGGTGGTCGCTCTGCGCGAAGGCGACGACGGCCACGTCGCGTGCGTGCCTGCTCGTCCTGGGCATCAGATGAGCTCCTTGTACGCGTCGTAGTCCGCGTCCGGCTCGCCGGTGGGGCGGTAGTGGTCGGGGTAGCGGCCGCCTTCGGTCCACACAGGTTCGACGCGCAGGCCCATGCGGACCTGGTCGTAGGGGATCCCGCCGATCCGGCCGTGGAGCGCGAGGCCGGCGCCGTCGAGGGCGATGTGGGCGTAGACGTAGGGCACCTCGATGTCGAGGTTCCGTGCCTTGATGTTGACGATGCAGTAGGTGGTGACGGTGCCGGCCGGGCCGACCTCGACCTGGTCGGTGGTGGCGACCCCGCAGGTGGGGCAGGCGCCGCGCGGCGGGACGTACACCTTGTGGCAGGAGGGGCAGCGCTCTCCGATGGTCTTCCGCTGGGAGAGGCCGTTGATGTAGGCGGTCTGGGCGCGGCCCGGGCTGTACGAGTAGTCCAGGCGGGCCTCGGCGACGATGCCGGTGACGGGCTCGGCGAAGGCCCCGTCGTGCGGCTCGGCCCGGCCGCTGCCGGTCCCGTCGTGGGGCTCGAAGCAGGCGATGTCGGTGATCGCGCCGCTCCGCTCGGCGGCCCACCGCACGCGCACCCGCATACCGGTGCGCACGGCTTCGGGGCCGGGGGCGTCGAGAGCGTGGAGCAGCGCGGTGTCGGCGCCGTCGAGCTTGACCAGCACCCAGGCGAAGGGGGTGTCCAGGGGCTGGTTCGGCCGGGGCCGGTCGTTCCAGGACCAGGTGGTGACGGTTCCGGTGGCGGCGACCTCCACGAGTTCGCGTATCTCCTCGGCGGTACGGGGGTCGTACTCCACGGGCGGCACCATCACCGTCCCGTCGGAGGTCTTCACCCCGAGCACGAGCCCTTCGCGCAGCCCGGTGAGGAACGCGGACTGCACGGGCCCGAGGGACCGGGTGAAGGGAAACTCGACGACGAGCGGCGCACGAAGCACCTCGGGCGGGGACGCGGGGGCTGTCACGGCAGACTCCAATTGACCTAGGGGCGGGCCCATTTCCAACCCACCGACTCACGAACGACGAAACGACCCCCCGCCGGGCCCAACTTCAGCCCCGCCGGCGCTTGAGGCGCGGGGCCCGGCCAGGGCCCAACTTCAGCCCCGCCGGCGTTTGAGGCGCGGGGTCCGGGGCGGAGCCCCGATCCTTGAGCCCAGCCAGCGCCAACTTCAACGCCGCCGAGCCCAACCCCAGCCCCGCCGGCGCTTGAGGCGCGGGGCCCGGGGCAGCACCCCGGCAGCGGCCCCGCACCAGACCACGCCCACGAACCCGACACGGGACCGGGCCCAGGCAGAGGCCCGGGCAGGAGCCCGGGCGGGGGCTACTCCCGCCGATACACCGCGGGCCGCTTCTCGGCGAATGCCCTCGCCCCCTCCTTCGCATCGGCGGTGTCGAACACCGGCCACCCCCGCAGCAACTCGGACGCAAGCCCCTCCGACTCCGTCAGCCCGGCGGTCTCGTAGACCGAGGCCTTCACGGCCTCCACGGCCAGCGGCCCGCACGCGTTGACCTGCTCCGCGATCGCCAGCGCAGCGGACAACGCCGTGCCCTGCGGCACCACCCGCCCCACCAGCCCGATCCGCGCGGCCTCCTCGGCGGAGTACGGCCGCCCCGTCAGCAGCATCTCCAGCGCGTGCGTCCGTGGAATCTGCCGCGGCAGCCGCACCGTCGAGCCGCCGATCGGGAAGAGCCCGCGCTTGACCTCGAACAGCCCGAAGGTCGCCCCCTCCCCCGCGACCCGGATGTCCGTGCCCTGGAGGATCTCGGTCCCGCCGGCCACGCAGTACCCCTCCACCGCGGCGATGACCGGCTTGCGCGGCCGGTGGTGGCGGAGCATGGCCTTCCAGTGCAGGTCCGGGTCGGCCTTGAGCCGGTCCCGGTACTGGTCGCCCGCCATCCCCTTCCCGGCCAGTGCCTTGAGGTCCATGCCGGCGCAGAAGTCACCGCCCGCGCCGGTCAGGATCACGGATCGGATCGTGTCGTCGGCGTCCGCCTCCAGCCACCCGTCGTACAGCCCCACCAGCAGCGGCAGCGAGAGCGCGTTCTTCGCCTCGGGCCTGTTCATGGTGAGCACCAGCGTGGCGCCGTGCCGTTCCACGGTCAGGTGTTCCGTCCCACCCATTGCCGTCCTCCCGTCTCAAGACCTAGAACAGGTTGCAGTAGGCGCGGGTGCAGTTCAATAGTTTTCTGACACACAGTCAGTTTTCTTGGACGACGCCCTTCCTACTTGCGGTCGGCGGGGCTCTAATGACCGCCGGAGCAGACCAGCCAGGGACATCCCAGGGTCAGGAGGAACGGTGGAGTACAACCTTGCCGACCTGTTCGAGTCGGTCGTGGACGTGGTTCCGGACCGCGAGGCCCTCGTGTACGTGGACCACCCCGGCACCGGCGCCGAGCGCCGCCTCACGTACGCGGAGCTGGACTCGGCGGCGAACCGGATCGCGCACCACCTGCTGGACAGCGGGCTGAAGCCCGGCGAGCACCTGGGCCTGCACCTCTACAACGGGATCGAGTACCTGCAGACCGTACTGGCCTGCCTGAAGGCCCGGCTGGTCCCGGTGAACGTGAACTACCGGTACGTGGAGGAGGAGCTGGTCTACCTCTACAACGACGCCGACCTCGCCGCGCTGGTCTTCGAGGGCGAGTTCACCGAACGTGTCGCGGCCGCGCTGCCGCAGACCACGAGGCTCCGCCACCTGATCCGCGTCGGCACGGCCCCCGAAGGCGCTCCGGAGCCCGCGATCGCGCCGGTGGCGTACCCGGACGCCGAAGCGGCCGGCTCGCCCGAGCGCGGGTTCCCGCCGCGCAGCCCCGACGACCTGTTCATCATCTACACCGGCGGCACGACCGGTATGCCCAAGGGCGTCATGTGGCGGGCGGAGGACCTCTTCTTCGCCGGGCTGTTCGGCGGCGAACCGTCGGGCGAGCCGGTGAAGCGGCCCGAGGAACTGGCCGAGCGGGTCGCCGCGCGCGGCGCCGGCCTGACCTTCTTCCCGGCCCCTCCCCTCATGCACGGGACGTCCACGCTCACTTCGTTCATCGCGTTCAACTACGGCCAACGGGTGGTCATCCACCGCAAGTACGCGCCGGAGGAGGTGCTCCGGACGATCGAGAAGGAGAAGGTCTCCAGCGTGTCGCTGGTGGGCGACGCCATGCTGCGGCCGCTGATCGACGCCTTGAACGGCCCTTTGCGCGGGACCGACCTGTCGTCCCTCTTCAGCGTCTCCTCATCCGGCGCGATCATGTCGGAGACGGTGCGCGCCGAGTTCCAGCGGCTGGTGCCGAACGTGCTGCTGCTGAACAACTTCGGCTCCTCGGAGTCCGGGTCCAACGGGCGGGCCACCGACGACTCCGGCCCGGAGAAGGGCTTCCGGCTCGAGGTCAACGACCGTACGCAGGTGGTGGACCCGGTGACGCACGAGCCGGTGGCGGTGGGCGAACCGGGGCGACTGGCCCAGCGCGGCCACGTCCCGCTCGGCTACTACAACGACCCGGCCAAAACCGCCGAGACCTTCTTCCAGAAGGGCGCGGAGCGCTGGGTGCTGCTCGGCGACATGGCCACGGTGGACGAGCAGGGCATCGTCACCGTGCTCGGACGCGGCTCGCAGTGCATCAACACGGGCGGCGAGAAGGTCTATCCGGAGGAGGTCGAGCAGGCGCTGAAGTCCCACCCGGACGTGTACGACGCGCTGGTCGCCGGCGTCCCGGACCCGACGTGGGGCAACCACGTGGCGGCGGTGGTCCAGATCCGCGCGGGCGCCCCGGAGCCGACCCTGGACGACATCCAGACCCACTGCCGCACCCGCCTGGCGGGCTACAAGATCCCCCGCCAGCTGGTCATCACCCCCTCCATCCAACGCTCCCCCAGCGGCAAGGCGGACTACCGCTGGGCCAAATCAATAGCCACAAACGCAGACACCACCCTCTAGCCCTACCCCCACCCCCCATCCCCGCCGGCACTCGAGGCGCGGGGGTCCGGGACGGAGCCCCACGCCCCTACCCCCACCCCCGAAGCTCCCGGTACAGGCCCGGCCCCAACAAACCAGCCCCGCCGACACCACCCCAGCCCCGCCGACGCTTGAGGCGCGGGGGTCCGGGGGCAGAGCCCCAGGCCTCTGCCCCACCGCCGAAGCTAGGGGCCGGCCCCGACAAACCAGCCCCGCCGGCGTTTGAGGCGCGGGGTCCAGGGCGGAGCCCCACGTCTCTGCCCCACCACCGAAGCTAGGGGCCGGCCCCGACAAACCAGCCCCGCCGGCGTTTGAGGCGCGGGGGTCCGGGGGCGGAGCCCCCGCACCCCGGCCCGGCCGGGCCCGGCCCCCCGCGAGGATCCCCTCGTCCACCGGGATCGCGGAGCCGCCCGTACCGCGCAGGTCGAGAAGGACGAGGCGGCGCCCCCCGAGGCCCCAGGTACTCCGAGGCGCACATCGCGCCGCCCGGCAGGCGGACGAGCGGCTCGCCCTCCCCCGGACGTGGTACGCGAGTTCGGTCCCGTCGTAAGTGGTGAAGAGCGGCAGGCGGGCCATCACATCAGACGATCACTCGTTCGAGTCATTGCGTTGACCCTTGGAACACTGGCAATCTACCGAATGATCGGTCGGGCGACTCAGGACGAGGTGACGACAATGGCGGCATACGCGGATCTCCACGACAAGGACGACGGCGAGCGCCTCGGCGGCGAGGAGCTGGCCGCCCTCCAGCTGGCACGCCTGCGCGCGACCCTGCACCGCGTCTACGACCGGGTGCCCTTCTACCGGCAGGCGTTCGACAAGGCCGGGGTGCATCCCGACGACTGCCGTACCCTCGCGGACCTCGCCCTGTTCCCCTTCACCACCAAGACCGACCTGCGCGACCAGTACCCCTTCGGGATGTTCGCCGTGCCGCGCTCCGAGGTGCGCCGGATCCACGCCTCCAGCGGGACCACCGGGCGCCCCACTGTCGTCGGGTACACCGATCGGGATCTGTCCACATGGGCGGACGTCGTGGCCCGGTCCATACGCGCCGCCGGCGGCGGACCCGGCCAGATCGTGCACATCGCCTATGGCTACGGGCTGTTCACGGGAGGCCTCGGCGCCCACTACGGCGCCGAGCGCCTGGGATGTACGGTCGTGCCCGCGTCGGGCGGGATGACCGACCGCCAGGTGCGGCTGATCCAGGACTTCCGGCCGGAGGTCATCATGGTGACCCCCTCGTACATGCTGACCCTGCTGGACGAGATGGAGCGCCAGGGCATCGACCCGCGGTCGACCTCGCTGCGCACCGGGATATTCGGCGCGGAGCCGTGGACCGAGGAGATGCGCCGGGAGATCGAGGACCGGCTCGGCATCGACGCGGTGGACATCTACGGCCTGTCCGAGGTGATGGGGCCTGGCGTGGCGCAGGAGTTCGCGTCGGCCAAGGACGGGCTCCACATCTGGGAGGACCACTTCTACCCGGAGGTGGTCGATCCGCTGACCGGCGAGGTGCTGCCGGACGGCGAGCCGGGCGAGCTGGTGTTCACCTCCCTCACCAAGGAGGCCATGCCGGTGATCCGCTACCGCACCCGGGATCTGACGCGGCTGCTGCCCGGCACGGCCCGGCCGGCCTTCCGCCGGATGGAGAAGATCACGGGCCGTAGCGACGACATGATCATCCTGCGCGGGGTGAACCTGTACCCCACCCAGATCGAGGAGATCCTGCTGCGGACGGAAGGGCTGGCTCCGCACTTCCAGCTGCGGCTGACGAGGGAAGGCAGGATGGACGCCCTGACCGTGCGGGTGGAGGCCCGCCGGGAGGCGGATGCCGGCCGGCGGGAGGCCGCGGCCGCTTCGGTGGTGCGGGCTGTCAAGGAGGGGATCGGGGTCTCCGTCCGGGTCGAGGTGGTCGAGCCGGAGACCCTGGAGCGCTCGGTGGGCAAGATCAAGCGGCTGGTGGATCTCCGGGACACGGATCGGGGTGACCGAGACGGCTGAAACCACCCCTTCGGGCCTATTTGGGGGCGGCGTCCGAGAGCCGTCGGAGCCGCCCGGGTAGTGCATACCGCGTGACCTCGTTCTTGCGGCAGCTCTACGACCGGCTCCAGGGCTCCCTCGCGGGGCTGGCCTGGAGCCGCGGCCGGGAAATGGAGCTGATGCACCGGGCGATGGGCTTCGCGGCCCTCGGTTTCCTCACGCTGGTGCCGCTGCTGGTGGTCGTGGCGGCCGCCGCCCCCGGCAGCGGCTCGGGCTTCGGCCGGTGGCTCGGCCAGGCCCTCGGGGTGACGGAGTCCTCGCGGGGCCGGGTCGAGGTGGTGTTCGGCGCGGCGGACCTGGCCCTGGAGCGGACCACGGCCTTCGGTCTGGCGGCCCTGGCCGTCTTCGGCCTGACCTTCGGCTCCGCCGTGCAGACGGGCTACGAGAAGGTCTGGGACGTGCCGACCGCCCGGTGGCACACGATGTGGCGGCACGTCGTCTGGCTCGCCCTGCTGGTGTGCTACCTCGCGCTGCTCGTCGAGATCCCCGCGCCGTCGAACGACGCCGTCGGCACGGTCCTGGGCACCCTGGGCGACCTGCTCGGCACCTGCCTGTTCTTCATCGCCTCGCAGCGGCTGCTGCTCGGCGGCCGGGTCCGCTGGCGTGCCCTGGTGCCGGGGGCGGTGGCCACCAGTGTCGGCCTGCTGGGGCTGCGCGTCTTCTCGCAGCTGGTGTTCTCCCCGCTGATCGCCTCGAACGCCGTCACCTACGGCCCCTTCGGGACGCTGCTGGTCGTCCAGTCCTGGCTGGTCGGCGTCGGATTCGTGGTCTACGGAGGAGCCCTCGTCGGCCGCCTCGTCCACGAACACCTCACGCTCCGCCGCCTCGAGCGGCGCGGCTACCTCCCCACGGAAGAACCCCCTCCGCCCGCCCCTCACGGTCCGGCGGGGAGCTGACCCGGCGGAGCCCGCGGAACCAGCACGGCCCCGTGGCGGCCCGGATACCAAACGGGATGTTGACAGACCATCAAGCAGCCTGCATGAGTGTGGGGGCACGGACGCACCGCCCGCCCCACGGGCAACCTCGCTCATCCGCAGGCTACTTGGGAGGTATGTTGCTCCGCACCCGCCCGATACTCCGCCGCGTCGCCCTCACCGGCGCCGCGCTGCTCGCCACAACGGCCGCGCTACCGCAGGCCGCCGCGGCCACCGGGGACGCAGGCCCGTCCGGCGGCGGTCTGTCCGCCGTCATCCGGTACACGGAGAACGGCATCCCGCACATACTCGCCCGCGACTACGCGCACCTCGGCTTCGGCACCGGCTGGGCCCAGGCCGCCGACCAGGTGTGCGTACTCGCCGACGGGTTCGTCACCGTCGCCGGTGAGCGCTCGCGCTGGTTCGGCCCCGAGGCCGCGCCCGACGGATCCCTGTCCTCCGCCACCCGCAACCTCACCAGCGACCTGTACTTCAAGGGCGTACGCGAATCCGGCACGGTCGAGAAGCTGCTGGCCGCCCCCGCCCCGGCCGGCCCCAGCAAGGACCTGAGGGAGCTGATGCGCGGCTGGGCGGCCGGCTACAACGCATGGCTGGCCCAGAACAAGATCACCGACCCGGCCTGCAAGGGCGCGGGCTGGGTCCGCCCAGTCTCCGCCACCGACGTGGCCGCCCGCGGGTTCGCGGTCTCGGTCCTCGGCGGCCAGGGCCGCGGGATCGACGGCATCACCGCCGCCCAGCCGCCGGCGCCCGGCACGCCCGGCGCGGGCGCCCGTACGGCGGCGCCGGGCGAGCCCGACCCGGCGGCCGCGGCCGAGGCGGCGCGGGAGTTCTTCGACACCACCCGCTACGACATGGGTTCCAACGCGGTCGCCTTCGCCGGTTCCACCACGGCGAGCGGCGCCGGCCTGCTGCTGGGCAACCCCCACTACCCCTGGCAGGGCGGCCGCCGCTTCTGGCAGTCGCAGCAGACCATCCCGGGCGAGCTGAACGTCTCGGGAGGCTCCCTGCTCGGCACCACCGTCGTCAACATCGGCTTCAACGAGAAGGTGGCCTGGAGCCACACGGTGGCCACCGGCACACCCGTCAGCCTGCACCAGCTCACCCTCGATCCGGCGGACCCGACGGCCTACCTGGTCGACGGCGTGCCGCAGCAGATGACCCGGCGGACCGTCACCGTGCCGGTGGCGGGCGGCGACCCGGTGACCCGGACCCAGTGGTGGACCCGCTACGGACCGGTCGTCTCGAACCTCGGCCCGGGCCTGCCGCTGCCCTGGACGGCCGGAACGGCGTACGCGCTGAACGACCCCAACGCGGCGAACCTGCGCGGCTCCGACACCGCCCTCGCCATGGGCAAGGCCCGCTCCGTCGGCGGGATCCAGGACGCCCTGCGGCGCACCCAGGGCCTGCCCTGGGTCAACACCGTGGCCGCCGACTCGGCGGGCGGCACCCTCTTCACCCAGTCCCAGGTCCTCCCCCGGATCACCGACGAGCTCGCGGCCCGCTGCTCCACCGCGCTGGGCCGGGCCACGTACCCCGCCTCGGGGCTGGCCGTGCTGGACGGGGCGCGCGGCGACTGCGCGCTCGGCTCGGACCCGGACGCCGTACAGCCCGGGGTGTTCGGGCCGGGCAGGGCACCGACGCTGCGCGACGCCCCGTACGCCGAGAACTCCAACGACAGTGCGTGGCTGGCCAACGCGGAACGGCCGCTGACCGGCTACGAGCGGATCTGGGGCAATGTGGCCGCCCCGCGCTCGCTGCGCACCCGCGGGGCGATCGAGGACGTCGCCGGGATGGCGGCGAAGGGCCGGCTGACCGTGGCCGACCTGCAGAAGCAGCAGTTCGCCAACCGGGCCCCGGCCGGTGACCTGGCGGCGGCGGACGCGGCGGAGGCCTGCGCCGCACTGCCCGGCGGTACGGCGACGGCGAGCGACGGGACGGCGGTGGACGTGTCGGCGGCGTGCCCGGTGCTGGCGGGCTGGGACCGTACGGCCGACAGCGGCAGCCGCGGCGCGCTGCTCTTCGACCGGTTCTGGCGGCGGCTGACGGCGACGACCGCGGCCAAGGACCTGTGGCTGGTGCCGTTCTCGGCAGCCGATCCGGTACGCACGCCCCGCACGCTCAACCAGGCGGCGCCCGGCATCGGGCGGGCGCTCGCGGACGCGGTGGCGGAGCTGAGGGCGGCGGGGGCCGCCCTGGACGCTCCGCTGGGCGAGCACCAGTTCGTGGTCCGCGGCGGCGAGAAGCTCCCGGTGGGCGGCGGCACGGAGGCGCTCGGCGTCTGGAACAAGATCGAGGCGCCGTGGAACGCGGCGGGAGGCGGCTACCCGGAGGTGCTGCACGGCTCCAGCCACGTCCAGGCGGTCGGCTGGAACGGCGGCCGCTGCCCCGTCGCGCGCACCCTGCTGACGTACAGCCAGTCGGCGAACCCGAACTCGCCGTACTACGCCGACCAGACCCGGATGTTCTCGCAGGAGCGCTGGGTGACCTCCCGGTTCTGCGAGCGGGACATCCTCACCTCGCCGAAGCTGAAGGTGGTGTGGCCGCGCGAGCGCGGGTGACCCCCGGCCCCTTCCTGGCCGCGGCCCTCACGGGCTGACGGCCAGGAAGAGGTACGCGGCCAGCAGGACCAGGTGCACCCCGCCCTGAAGCAGGGTGGCGCGGCCCGGGACGATGGTGAGGGCGCTGACCACGACGGTGAGGGCGAGCAGCACCATGTGGATCGGACCGAGGCCCAGCAGGAGCGGGCCGGAGAGCCAGACCGAGGCCAGCGCGATGGCCGGGATGGTCAGGCCGATGCTGGCGATGGCGGAGCCGTAGGCCAGGTTGAGGCTGGTCTGGACGCGGTCGCGGCGGGCGGCGCGGACGGCGGCCAGCGTCTCGGGCAGCAGGACGAGCAGGGCGATGATCACACCGACGACGGCGTGGGGCAGGCCGGCCTTCGCCACGCCCTGCTCGATGGTCGGGGAGACCGCCTTGGCATCGCCGACGACGGCGACGAGCGCGACCAGCAGCAGGCCGAGGCTGATCAGGGCGGCGCGGGCGGTGGGCGGCGCGGCGTGCTCGCCGTCCTCCGCGGGCGCCCCCGACGCGGCAGGCGCGGCCGACGCGGCGGGCCCGGCCGATGGGGCAGGCCCGGCCGATGGGGCAGGCCAAGCCGACGCGGCAGGCCCGGCCGACGCGGCGGGCCCAGCCGATGCGGCAAGACCGGGCGACGCAGCAGGCCCGTCCGGCGCGGCAAGACCGGCCGACGCGGCGGCCGCGGCAGGCCCGGTCGGCGTCGGCGCGGCGTCCTGGGCGCGGCCGCCGCCGGCATCGCGCCCGGCTGGGCCGCCCGGCCCGACATGGCCGCGCGAGGTGTCCACCGGCAGGAAGTAGTCCCGGTGGCGGACCGTCTGGACGGCGACGAACAGCCCGTAGAGGGCGAGCGAGGCGACGGCGGCGAAGGTCAGCTGGGCGGTGGAGAACTCGGGGCCGGGCTTGCTGGTGGTGAAGGTCGGCAGGACGAGGCTGAGGACGGCCAGCGTCGCGACGGTGGCCAGCGCCGCGCCGGAGCCCTCGGCGTTGAAGACGGCGACGCGGTTGCGCAGGGCGCCGACGAGCAGGGACATGCCCACGATGCCGTTGCACGTGATCATGACCGCGGCGAAGACCGTGTCCCGGGCGAGGGAGGAGGTCTTGTCGCCGCCGTCGGCCATCAGGGTGACGATGAGCGCCACTTCGATGACGGTGACCGCCACGGCGAGGACCAGGGAGCCGAAGGGTTCGCCGACCCGGTGGGCGACGACCTCGGCGTGGTGCACGGCCGCCAGCACCGCCCCCGCGAGGCAGAGGGAGACCAGGACCACCGCGAATCCGGGCAGGTCGCGTCCCCAGCTGAAGACGAGCGCGACGAGCGCCACCACGGGGACCACGACGGTCCAGTCGGTCAGGGGTGATCTGCTCGTTGCCGTACTCATATCAGCCAACTTGCCAGATCTATCCCTTCCGTGCGGCGCACGGCGCGCGTCGGTGGCTCTGACGTGGCCTTTCTCACGACGGCTCCGGGCCCGGCGGTGCCCCGGCGGCCCAGCGGCGGGCGGCGGCGGCCGAGGTCCGCCCCGAGATCGGCCGAAGACCGGCTGGCCCCTGATGACCGCTCGCAGATGGAATGCCGTTGATGCCGCCGATCGGGCGGTATGCACTGTCGCCTCACCCCTCGGCGCCTGCACCGACGCCGGGGCCGACGACCAGGAGATCCGCTTTGCGCCGCACATCCCGCTTACGCACCGCCCTCCTCGCCCTGACCGCCGCCCTGGCCGCGGCGGCCACCGCCGCCGCACCGGCCGGAGCCGTGCCCGCCACCGGCTCCGCCGCCCCCGACTCCGCCCCCGCCGCGGCCGCCTCCGTGGGACCGGTCAACGTCCACCTGACCGGTATCGGCGGCGGCCCGCAGAACATCGCGGCGGCCGCCGCCTACGATGCGATCAACCGTCAGGCGGCCGAGTTCGGCTTCTCGGGCTCGCAGTGCCGGATCACCCAGGGGCCCGTCTACCAGCAGATCACCACCATCTACTGGCAGGCCATGGTCAAAGCCACCTGCAGCGGCGAACCCGCGGTGAGCACGCCCACGCGCAGCCTCAACCGGCTGATCGGCCCGAACGGGGAGCACATCAGCACCGTCTGGAACGTCCCGCCCGGCTACACGGTCGAGGGCAGCCTCGGGCAGCTCTACACCAGCCCGCGCGAGGGCACGGTCCCGCTCTACCACTGCGTGGTCCGCAAGGACAACTTCCTCTCGGGGGACGTCAACTGTGAGGGCCAGACCTACGTCTCCCGGCTCGGCTGGTTCCACCCCGGCCAGCCGGCGGGCGTGGGGAGCCTGCCGCTGATGCGCTGTATGGTCGGCAAGCACCGCGAGTTCTTCGAGTCGAACACCACGAACTGCGAGGGCCAGGCCTCCGGCGGCCAGCTGGGCTGGATCTTCACGGGCTGACCCGCCGTACGCCCGGGCGTACGGAGGGGTCCGGGCCGGGGCGTCGACGCACCCCGGCCCGGACGCCCCGTCACATCGCGCGCTCGCGGCCCTCCCAGTACGGGTCGCGCAGCCGGCGCTTGTACAGCTTGCCGTTCGGGTCGCGCGGCATGGTCTCGATGAAGTCGACCGTCTTGGGGCGCTTGTAGCCGGCGAGCTGCCGTTCGCAGTGGTGCAGGATCTCCGCGGCGAGTGCGTCGCCCGCCGCGAAGCCCTCCGCCGGCTCGATGACGGCCTTGACCTCCTCGCCCCAGTCCGCGTGCGGGATGCCGAAGGCGGCGGCGTCGGCGACCGCCGGGTGGGTGAGCAGGGCGGACTCGATCTCGGCGGGGTAGATGTTCACCCCGCCCGAGATGATCATGTCGATCTTGCGGTCGCGGAGGAAGAGGTAGCCCTCCTCGTCCAGCAGCCCCAGGTCGCCGACGGTGAAGAAGTCGCCGATGCGGTTCTTCTTCGTCTTGCCCTCGTCCTTGTGGTAGCTGAAGCCGCCGGTGTTCATCTTGATGTAGACGGTGCCGAGTTCACCGGCGGGCAGCCGGTTCCCGTCGTCGTCGAAGACGGCGAGCTCGCTGATCGGCCACGCCTTCCCGACGGTCCCCGGCTTCTTCAGCCAGTCCTCGGCCGTCGCGAAGGCGCCGCCGCCCTCGCTCGCCGCGTAGTACTCCTCCACGCACCGGCCCCACCAGTCGATCATCGCCCGCTTGACGTGGTCGGGGCAGGGGGCGGCGCCGTGGATGGCGTGCCGCATCGAGGAGACGTCGTACGCGTCCTTCGTCTCCTGCGGGAGTGCGAGCAGCCGGTGGAACTGGGTCGGGACCATGTGGGTGTGCGTGCAGGCGTGCCGGTCGATCAGGCGCAGCATCTCCTGCGGGGTCCACTTGTCCATCAGCACCAGCGGGTGCCCGATGTGCAGGGCGGCGCCCGCGAACTGCAGGACGGCCGTGTGGTAGAGCGGTGAGCAGACCAGGTGGACGTTGCCGTCGAAGGGCCTGATGCCGAAGATGCCGAGGAAGCCGCCGAGGTACGTCTCCTCCGGGAGCTTGCCGGGCAGCGGGCGGCGGATCCCGCGCGGACGGCCGGTGGTGCCGGAGGTGTAGTTCATGACCCAGCCGAGGGTGCGCTCCGCGGGCGCCGCCGCGGGCTGTCCGTCCAGGAGTTCCCCGTACGGGCGGAAGCCCGGAACCGTGCCGACGGCGTAGCGGTGGCTCGCGGGTAGGGCCGCCTCGTCGGCCGCGGCGGTGGCGGCCTCGGCGAAGCGCTCGTGGGCGATGAGGACCTTGGCGCCCGAGTCGGAGACGATCCAGGCGATCTCGGGGCCGACGAGGTGGTGGTTGACGGGGACCAGGTAGAAGCCGGCCTGGGAGGCGGCGAGGTAGGCGGTGAGGAACTCCACGCCGTTGGGCAGGACGACGGCGAAGACGTCCCCCTTCTCCAGACCGGCGGCGCGCAGGCCGTGGACGAGGCGGTTGACGTCGGCGTGCAGTCGGCCGGCGCTCCATTCCTCGCCCTCGGGCGTGATGAGGACGGTGCGCTGCGGGTCGGCCGCGGCCTGCGCCCAGAATCCGTTGGGGGGCTGGTCGGTCACACTGATCACGCCTCTCGGACTCGGCCGGCGATGCGGTTGACTCGGTCGATGGCTCGCTCGAAACCCTTGGTCAGGTCGTCGAATACGGCCTGGACGCCGCGCTCTTCGTTCATCCGGCCGACGATCTGCCCGACGGGGGTGCCGAGCAGCGGCTGGACCTCGTACTTCTGGATGCGGGAGACGGCCTCGGCGACGAGCAGGCCCTGCAGGGGCATGGGCAGCGCGCCGGGACCCTCCGGGTCGTCCCACGCGTCGGTCCACTCGGTGCGCAGCTGTCGGGCGGGCTTGCCGGTGAGGGCGCGGGAGCGGACGGTGTCGCCGGAGCCCGCGGCGAGGAGCTTCTCGGTGAGCGCCCGGGAGTGGAGTTCGGCCTCGGTGGTGGTCAGCCAGAGGGAGCCGAGCCAGGCGCCCTGGGCGCCGAGGGCGAGTCCGGCGGCGATCTGCTCGCCGCTGCCGATGCCGCCCGCGGCGAGGACGGGGAGCGGGGCGACGGCCTCGACGATCTCGGGCACCAGGACCATGGTGGCGATGTCCCCGGTGTGGCCGCCGGCCTCGTAGCCCTGGGCGACGACGATGTCGATGCCGGCTTCGGCGTGGCGGCGGGCGTGTTTGGCGCTGCCGGCGAGGGCGGCGACGAGGACGCCGTGGTCGTGAGCGCGCGCGATGACGTCGGCCGGCGGGGAACCCAGCGCGTTCGCCAGGAGTTTGATGGGGTAGTCGAAGGCGACGTCGAGCTGGTTGCGGGCGACCTGCTCCATCCAGCCGGTGATCCGCCAGCCGGAGGCCTCTCCCTCGGCCAGCTCGGGCACGTGGTGCTTGGCGAGGGTGTCGCGGACGAACTGGCGGTGTCCGGCCGGGATCATCGCCTCGATGTCGGCTTCGCTGATGCCGTCGACGGCCTTCTTGGCCGGCATGACGACGTCGAGGCCGTAGGGCTTGCCGTCGGTGTGCGCCTGCATCCAGTCGAGGTCGCGTTTGAGGTCGTCGGGCGCGGTGTAGCGGACCGCGCCGAGTACGCCGAAGCCACCCGCCCGGGTGATGGCGGCGGCGACCGCCGGGAAGGGCGTGAAGCCGAAGATGGCGTGCTCGACTCCCAGTTTCTTGCTCAGCTCCGTCTCCATGGGCGGCAGGATGCCGCAGCCCGGCAGTCGAGGGAAGAGATTTTCTGATGCAGTGTCAGATTCTTTGCGCCCCGGTCCGTGCGGAGGGTGGCCGCCGGGCGGGCAGATACCCACTAACGTGCGGCAGATCCCGTCCCGGCGCCGGCGAGAGCCCGCCCCGCCGGCGATGGAGCGCCGGGGTCCGGGGCGGAGCGAGGCCCGCGGAGCGCGGCGCGGCAGGCGGGCTCGGGCAGCGGACAGGAGGGCCGGACATGGCTTCAGGTACGGGGGCTGACGGGACGACGGGCGCAGCGGCGGCGGCAGCGGGCCCGTGCGGGCCCGGGTACGGAGCAGCGCGGAAGCAGGGGCAGAAACCGGGACGGGGACCCGGGCAGGGGCACGAACCCGGACACGGGCAAGGGGGCGTGCGGGCCCAAGGGGAGGACGGGCCGGCGCAGGCACAAGGCGAGGACGGGCCGGCGCAGGCACAAGGCGAGGACGGGCCGGCGCAGGCACAAGGGGAGGACGGGCCGGCGCAGGCACAAGGGCTGAGCCGGCGGCGCCTGGGCGCCCGCCTGCTCGCCCTCGGCGGTGTGCTCGTCCTGCACTCCGCGCTGCCCGGCAGCTCCGCGGCGGCCGGCGGCCCGGCCGAACGGCGCGCCCTCCAGGGCCTGCGCCTGCGCTACGGGTCCGCACGCCAGGCCGGACTGCTGGACCGGCACCTGGAGGGGGTGGCGGACGAGGCGCGGCGGTTCCTGGGCCCCTCCCCCGAACACCCTTACTACGCCGGTGCGGTGGTCCTGGCGGGCCGGGGCCGCACCATCGCGCTGCACCGCGCGATGGGCGACGCCGTGCGGTACGCGGACTACGACGGGCGCACCGACCGGGTCAGCGAGTTCCCGGCGGCGGAGCGGCTCGCGATGGCCGAGGACACCGTCTTCGACCTGGCTTCGCTGACGAAGCTCTTCACCTCCGTCCTGGCCGTGCAGCAGATGGAGCGGGGCCGGCTGGAGCTGGAGGCCCCGGTGCACCGCTATCTGCCGCTGTTCACCGGGGGCGGCAAGGAGGTGATCACGGTCCGCCAGCTGCTCACGCACACCTCGGGGCTGCGCTCGTGGGCCCCCTTCTACAAGGAGCCCACGCGCGAGGGCCGGCTGAGGCTGCTGTGGTCGGTGCAGCCTCAGGAGACGCCGGGGACCGTCTACCGGTACTCCGACCTCAACCTGATCGCCCTCCAGCTGCTCCTGGAGCAGATCACCGGCCGCACTCTGGACGTCCTGCTCCGCGACGAGATCACCGCTCCGCTCGGGATGCAGCGCACCCGCTACAACCCGCCGCGCTCCTGGCGCCGGGTCACGGCCGCCACCGAGGTGCAGCGCCCGCCCTGGTCCGGCCTGGACCGCGGGCTGGTGTGGGGCGAGGTGCACGACGAGAACGCGTACGCGCTCGGCGGGGTCGCGGGCCACGCAGGGGTCTTCGGCACCGCCTTCGACCTGGCCGTGCTCGCCCGCGCCCTCCTCGACGGCGGGGTGTACGCGGGCCGGCGCATCCTGCGCCCCGGCTCCGTGGAACTGCTCTTCACCGACTACAACACCTCCTTCCCCGGCGACGACCACGGCCTCGGCTTCGAGCTCTACCAGCACTGGTACATGGGGGCCATGGCCACCCCGCACTCCGCCGGGCACACCGGCTTCACCGGTACCTCCCTCGTCCTCGACCCCTCCACCGACTCCTTCCTGATCCTGCTCGGCAACTCGGTGCACCCCGTCCGCACCTGGCGGGCCGGCAGCGCGCCCCGGGTCGCCGTCGGCAACCGATTCGCCCGCGCCGTGCCGGTTCGTACGAGGCACGGCGGCCCGGCCTGGTTCTCCGGGATCACCCCCGGGGCCTCGGGCACCCTGACCCTGCCGCCGCTCACCCCGGCGACGGCCGCCGCCCGGCTGCGTTGCGCCGTCTGGTGGGACACGGTGCCCGGCGAGGGCGCCTTCCATCTGGAGGCCTCGCCCGACGGGGAGCGCTGGGAGCCGCTGCCGTTCAGCACCCTGCGGTCCACCGGGGGCACGCCCGAGAGCTGGCCCCGGGGCTCGGCGGGCGGCTGGTCCGGCCGGATCTGGCACCGCCTGGAGGCCCCCCTCACGGCGGCCTGGGCGGGCCGCGAGGTCCGTCTGCGCTTCCGCCACGCCGCGACCGGCCGCTATGTGGGGCGGGGGGTCTACGTCGACCTCATCCGCGTCGCGGAGCCGGCCCGGCTCCTCTTCGCCGAGGACCGCCCGGCCGACGCCGCCCGGCTCGAACCCGTCGGCTGGACCAGGTCCTCGGACTAGCCCGGAACCTCCGGCGGGGCCCGGCCGCGGTCCCCCGGGGGCAGGACGGCCGGGTCAGCGAACCTGGTCTCGCTTCGGCCCGATCCCTTCGATCCGGGTCGGAGTTCCGTCCGGGGCGAACGAGTGGTGGAAGGTGAAGGCGTGCGGCGCGGAGCCGTGGCCGTGGAGGTGTTCCAGCCTGGCGACTCCGTCCTGCCAGGTGGGGATCACGTCGTCGGAGACCCACCAGAACACGTGATTCGGGTGCCCTGTCCTCTCGAACCAGTCGTGGCGCCTGTTCAGCGCCTCACGGTGCGGACCGGTGTAGACGGCGTCGAAGGCGGGGCGCAGGTCGGTCCAGAGGGAGAGGGTCGCGGCCAGGGCGGTGGTCTCCAGCGTACGGCCCTTTCCGTACCAGGCCGGTACGGCGAACTCGCCCCATGCACCCCAGTCCGCCCCGAAGAGCACGCCCCGGTCACCGTCCGCCGCTTCGGCGCGGGCGAGGTATCCGGGGTGCCGGCTGATCTTCCGGTAGACGGCCTCGCCCCGGGCGTAGAACTCCCGCGTGAGAGGTGCGGGATCGGCGAGGGGCGACTTCAGGACGCCGAACGTGTACAGCGCAAGACGGGGCATGCGTCTCTCCTTGGAACTCCCGTACGACCGTGGGCGATCGCCGAGGACCAGGTGAAGGTAGCCGCCTGCGCGGACCCTGTCGACGTTGCGTTTTCCCTGCCCACGTGGCCTCGTGCACCGGCCGGGCCGGTGACGGGTGCGGCAGGCTGCGGCCTGCCCTTCCGTCGTGCCTAGGACAGCGCCGCGTCGATCATCCGGCGGGTGACGGAGGTCAGTTCGGACAGGTCCGGCGCCGGGCGGGAGCGGGCGGAGGCGCCGGCCAGCCGGTCGTAGAGGAGCCCGTCGGCCCAGGCGACCAGCAGGTCGGCCGCCTCCTCGGGGCGGTCCGCGCCGAGTGCGGCGAGGATCCCCGCCGCCCGGGCCCGCGCACCCTGGCCCGCCCGGTGGAAGTCCGGCTCCAGCTCCGGGTTGCGGGCCGCCTCAAGGCTGAGCTCGAAACGGGCCAGCTGGCGGGCGCGGCCCGCCGTCAGCCAGCGGTACAGCAGCCCGGCGAGCGCCGCCGCGGCCGCCGCGCGGTCCGGCGGCGCAAGCGGCGCAGGCGGCAGCGCCGGCCCGTCCGCGTCGAGGTCCGCGAGGTCCAGTTCCGCCAGCCGCTGGTAGCAGGCGGCGATCAGCGCCGTGCGCGTGCGGAAGTAGTAGGAGGTGCTGCCCGCCGGCAGCGCCGCGGCCGCGTCCACGGCCCGGTGGGTCAGAGCCCGCAGGCCGCCCTCGGCGACGAGGTCGATCGCGGTGTCCGCGATGAGCGTTCTGCGGTCGGGGCCGCGGTCCGGGGTGGGCATGAGATCACTCTACAGATGTAGAGCGGCCCTCGCCCGGAATGAACACCGTGCCCGTGGGCGTTCGGACTCGTTGTTGAGGTTCGTTGACCGTTCAACACGAAGGCAGGCAGATCGCCATGACGACCGAGATCGACTGGGACCACCCGACCGACCCCAGGACCGGAAGCTGGCAGCTCGACCACGTCAAGCAGTACGTGGGCTCGAACGGGGCCGAGGGCCACTACTGGAACGGAACCCAGACCCTGCTGCTCACCACCGTGGGCCGGGTCTCCGGGAGCCCGGTGCGCACGCCCCTCATCTACGGTGAGGACAACGGCCGCTACCTCCTGGTCGCCTCCAAGGGCGGCGACCCGGCGCACCCGCTGTGGTACCGGAACCTGACCGAGAACCCCGAGGTCCGCATCCAGGTCGGCGCCGAGATCATGCAGGGCAGGGCCCGCACCGCGACCTCGGAAGAGCGTGCCGCGTACTGGCCGCTGATGGTCAAGCACTGGCCTTCGTACGACGAGTACCAGACCAAGACCAGCCGTGAGATCCCGATCGTCGTCATCGAGCCGGTCGACGCCGCCGGTTAGGCCGTGGGGTCAGTGCCCCAGCACCGCCATCGCCGCGTTGTGCCCGGGGACCCCGCTGACCCCTCCGCCGCGCACCGCCCCCGCACCGCACAGCAGTACGTTGCGGTGGGCGGTCTCCACCCCCCAGCGCCCCGAGTCCCCGTAGGGCCAGGACAGGTCCCGGTGGAAGATGTGGCCGCCGGGCAGCCGCAGTTCGCGCTCCAGGTCCAGCGGGGTCTTCGCCTCGATGCACGGGCGGCCGTCCGCGTCGAAGGCCAGGCAGTCGGTGAGCGGCTCGTCCAGGTGCGCGTCGAGCTGCGCCAGCGTGGCGGTCAGCAGCACCTCGCGCGCCTGCCGGTTGTCGTGGCGGAACAGCCGGGCCGGGGTGTGCAGTCCGAACAGGGTGAGCGTCTGGTAGCCCTGCTCCACCAGCTCCGGCCCGAGGATCGTCGGGTCGGTCAGTGAATGGCAGTAGATCTCGGACGGCGGTACCGAGGGCAGCTCCCCGGCCGCGGCCTCCGCGTGGGCCCTGGCCAGTTCGGTGTAGCCCTCGGCGATGTGGAAGGTGCCGCCGAAGGCCTCGCGCGGGTCGACGGCGCTGTCCCGCAGCCGGGGCAGCCGCCGCAGCAGCATGTTCACCTTGAGCTGGGCGCCCTCGGGCGCGGGCTGCGCCGGCGCCTCGCCGAGGAGTTCGGCCAGCGCCCGCGGGGAGGCGTTGACCAGGACGGTGCGGGCGACGGCCCGCCCCTCCCCGCCCGCCGTACGGAACACCACCTCGGCCGGCGCGGTGCCGTCCGTGTCGATCCGCAGCACCTCGTGCCCGGTGGCGATCTCCGCACCGGCCGCCCGCGCCGCTTCGGCCAGGGCGTCGGTGAGCGCGCCCATGCCCCCGACGGGCACGTCCCAGTCGCCCGTGCCGCCGCCGATGACGTGGTAGAGGAAGCAGCGGTTCTGCGCCAGCGAGGGGTCGTGCGCGTCCGCGAAGGTGCCGATCAGCCCGTCGGTCAGGACCACACCGCGCACCAGGTCGTCGGCGAAGTGCCGCTCCACCCCCGCCCCGAGGGGTTCCTCGAACAGCATCCGCCAGGCCGCTTCGTCGTCGATGCGGGCGCGCAGGGCCTCCCGGGTGGGCAGCGGTTCGGTCAGGGTCGGGAAGACCTTCCCCGCGACCCGGGCGGTGGTGCCGTAGAAGGCGCGCCAGCTCTCGTACTCGCGGTCCGAGCCGGTCAGCCGGGCGAAGGAGGCGCGGGTGCGCTCCTCTCCGCCGCCGACGAGGAGCCCGCCGGGGCGCCCGTCGCGCAGGGTGGGCGTGTACGAGGAGACGCCGCGCTTGCGGACCGCGAACCGCAGCCCCAGATCGCGCACGATCTTGGCGGGGAGCAGGGAGACGAGGTAGGAGTAGCGCGAGAGGCGGGCGTCGACCCCGGCGAAGGGGCGGGTGGAGACGGCCGCCCCGCCGGTGTGGCCGAGCCGCTCCAGGACCAGCACCGAGCGGCCGGCCCGGGCCAGGTAGGCGGCGGCGACCAGGCCGTTGTGGCCGCCTCCGACGATCACCGCGTCGTACACTCCCCCGGCTACCGCTGGGAGGTGCCCCGAGTGTGCCGATCCGCTGGAGCCCCGTGTGGCTGTCATGGCTCTTGGTAACACACCTGGCCCAGCCGCTCCAGACAGTAGGCCTCGTCGGCGTGGGCGAGGGCGGTGTCCGGATGCTCGTCGCCCAGGGCGCGCTCGCGGATCCCGGCCAGGTCGCGGTAGATGGGCAGCGCCTCCTCCCAGCGGCCCAGGCGGCCCAGCCCGGCGGCGAGTTCGCGGCGGCTGACCAGGGTGTCCGGGTGCTCCGCGCCGAGCACCGCGGCCCGGGCGGCGCCGACCTCGCGGGCCTCGGCCACCGCCTCCTCCCAGCGGTCCAGGCGGCCGAGGTTGACGCCGACGACGTGCCGGGCGCGCAGGGTCTCGGGGTCGGTCGCCCCGTAGGCGCGGGTGCGGTCGCGGACCAGCGCCCGGAACAGGTCGAGGGCCTGGGCGCTGTTCCCGCAGCGGCCGAGCGCGATGCCGACCTCGTAGCGCGCGGCCAGGGTGTCGGGGTGGTCGCGGCCGAGCACCCCTTCGCGTACGGCGGCCACCTCGCGGAACGCGGCCAGGGCCTCCTGCCAGCGCTCCAGGCGGCCGAGCGCGTACGCCACCTCGTAGCGGGTCAGGAGGGTCTCCGTGTGCTCGGCGCCGAGTACGGCCGACCGGTCGGCGGCGACCGCGGCGGCGGTGGCGTGGGCCTGCGCGAACCGGCCCAGCGCGCCGAGGGCGCAGGCCAGGTTGTGGCGGCAGCGCAGGGTGTCGGGATGGAGCGGGCCCGCGGTGCGCTCGCGGGCGACGAGCACCGCCCGGTAGATCGCGTACGCCTCGGCGTGCCGTCCGAGCCTGCCGAGCTCGTACGCCGCCTCCTGGCGCGCGGCGAGGGTGTCGGCGTGGTCCGGGCCGAGCACCCGCGCGCGGCCGTCGGCCACGGCTTCGTACGCGGCGAGGGCCTCCTCGGGGCGGCCGGCCCGGCTGAGGGCGAAGGCACGGGTGTGGCCCGCGGCGAGGGCCTCGGGGCCGCTCCCCCGCGGACCGGGCAGCCGCGGAGCCCCGTACGGGGCGGTGAGCCGGGGGTCCTCGGCGGGCTCGGGACGCACGATCCGCTGGGCGCCGCTCGGGCGCGCGGCCGTCCAGGCGCCGGTGAGCACCGCCCACTCGCCGCTCGCGGGCCGGGCCTCGATCCCGGCCTTGCGCCCGGCGGTCATCCCCTGGGCCCAGGGCGGGAGGGGGGCCTGGGCGCCGGGCGGCACGGCCGGGCCGAGGCGTGCCTCGACGAGCCGCCGGTGCAGGTGGCGGGCGTCGCCGGGCCGGTCCTCGGGGCGCTTGGCGAGGAGGTCCAGAACCACCCGTTCGAAGTAGCCGGGCAGTTCCGGCCGGTGTTCGCGCAGCGGCACGGGAGCGGTGTCGCGGTGGCCGACCAGCACGGACCAGGAGTCGCCGAGGTCGAAGGGCGGTGCGCCGGTGGCGATCTCGTAGAGGACGCAGCCGAGGGAGTAGAGGTCGCTGCGGTGGTCGACCTCTCCGCCGGCGATCTGCTCGGGCGACATGTAGTGCGGGGTGCCCATGGCCATGCCGCCGCCGGTGAGCTTGGCGGTGAAGCCGATGTCGTGGGCGAGGCGGGCGATGCCGAAGTCGCAGATCTTCACGGTGCCGTCGGTGAGCCGCATGATGTTGGCCGGCTTGAGGTCGCGGTGGACGACGCCCTGGTCGTGGGTGTATCCGAGGGCGGCGGCCATCTGCTCCGCGATGTCGACGACCACGTCGACGGGGAGCGGGCGGGTCTCGTTGTCCTCCAGGAGCTGGCTGAGGTTGCGGCCTTCGAGGAGCTCCATGACGAGGTAGAGGGGGCCGCCGGCGGCGCTGTCGTCGCCGAAGTCGTGGACGACGGTGACGCCCCGGTGCTGGAGGGAGGCGGCGACGCGGGCCTCGCGGCGGAACCGCTCGCGCAGCACCTGGGTGAAGTGGGCGTCCTGCTCCGCACCGATCGGTTTCAGACACTTCACGGCGACCTGCCGGCCCAGCGACTCATCCCGGGCCCGCCACACCTCGCCCATGCCGCCGCGACCGATCAGGTCGAGCGACCGGTATCGGCCCTGGATCAGTCTGGACTCCGCCATGTCTTGAAGTCGCCCCCGTTGTCGTGCCTCGCCCTCCCCGGCCGGTCCAGTATGGCCGCTGATGTACGCAGTGTGTACGAGGAGGGGCGACTCCCGGGGCCCATGCGGCGCATCGCTTTCAAGATGTGACCTGGGGGCAGCTGCCAGCGCAGACCTGCGGGAATGCTGCGCAGCACGTGCCCGGTGAGACGCAAGCGACGGGTGGTGCTGAGCGGGGTCGGGGCCGGGCGCCCGTACAGCCGGTGCGCCCAGCCGGGCAGGGACCCGTAGGCGAGGTCGGCGAGCGGGCGCCACAGCAGATTCCGGCCAGGCACGAGGAGCGGGTGGACGGGCGGGCCGCGCAGGAAGTCGTCGACGGCGCGGGCGTCGGCTCCGGCGGCGAGTTCGGGGCGAATCTTCTCGAAGTACGCGGCGAGCTGCGCCGTGTCGGCGGGGACGGCTGCCGGGTCGAGGCCTACGAGGCGGGCGTTCACCCGGTTCTCGTCCACGTAGCGGTCGGCCTGGGCGGGGGTGAGGGGGACGCCGGAGCGGCGCAGTACGTGCAGGAAGCTGTCGATCTGGGCGCAGTGGATCCAGAGCAGCAGGGCCGGTTCGTCGACGGGGAAGCGCTCGCCGGTTGCCGGGTCGGTGGCGGAGAGCTTGCGGTGGATGGCCCGGACGCGGGCCCCGGCGCGTTCGGCGTCCCCGGCGGTGCCGTAGGTGAGGGTGCCCACGAAGTCGGCGGTGCGCAGCAGCCGCCCCCAGGCGTCGCGCCGGAAGTCGCTGTTCTCCATGACCCCGCGCACGGCGCGCGGGTGCAGGGCCTGGAGGTACAGCGCCCGGACGCCGGCGATCCACATCATCGGATCGCCATGGCACTGCCAGGTGACGGACGCCGGCCCGTACAGCCCCGGTTCGGGCCCGACGGCAGCGCTGCCACCCATCCCGGCACCTCCTGTCCCCTGCGCGCGGCGGGTCCAGCGTACGAGGGGTCGGGGCGCGGCGGCCAGGAGGCGGGGCGCGGCTTCCGGCGGGAATCCGGGACCCGGGGCCGTGGGCCCGTCGGCGGTCAGGGGTGGTCGTACCAGGCGAACGCCGCGATGCGCCAGCCCTCCGGGGTGCGGACGAACTGGATGGTCTTGGTGCCGCCTCCCTCGAAGGGCTCGCCGTCCAGGATCCCGGACTTGCGGTAGGCGCCGAACCGCGAGGCGATGTCGCCCGCGATCTCGGTGCGTTCGGAGGTCTCCCACTCGGCGAACTCGAGGAGCCGGCCGTCCGCGAGCAGCCGCCGGCGGGGCTCGATGAACTCCTCCACCGTGTAGACGGTGAACTCCGGACCCGTTTTGACGATCACGCCGCCCGGCACGACCAGCCGGCGGATCCGGTCCACGTCGGCGGCCTTGCCGCCCCGGTTGTCGAAGGCGCCGAAGAACTCGGCGGTGACCGTGTCGATCTCGTTCTTGGGCATGGCGTGACGGTAACACCCGTGTGGGAAGCGGGAGTTCCCGGCGGCTCCGAACGGGCCCGCCCGTCAGCGGCGGACCCGGGGCATGCCGAGGCCTATCCAGGAGATGATCTCGCGCTGGATCTCGTTGTTGCCGCCGCCGAAGGTGAAGATGACGGCGCTGCGGTAGCCGCGTTCGAGTTCGCCGTGCAGGACCGCGCCCGCGGAGCCGTCCTTGAGGGAGCCGGCCGCGCCGACGACCTCCATCAGCCAGGCGTAGGCGTCCCGGCGGGCCTCGGAGCCGTAGACCTTGACCGCGGAGGCGTCCTGCGGGGTGAGGGTGCCGTCCTGGACGGCGTTCACCATCTGCCAGTTGAGGAGCTTCATCGCGTCGAGGCGGGCGTGGGTGCGGGCGAGGCGGCCGCGGACCCAGGAGAGGTCGATGACCCGGCGGCCGTCGGCGAGCTTGGTCTCCGCGGCCCAGCGCTGGACGTCGTGCAGGGCACGGATGGCCATGGTGCCGTGGGCGGCGAGGGTGACGCGCTCGTGGTTGAGCTGGTTGGTGATCAGGCGCCAGCCCTTGTTCTCCCGGCCGACGCGGCGGGTGGCCGGGACGCGGATGTCCTCGTAGTAGCTGGCGGTGGTGTCGTGCGAGGCGAGGGTGTTGATGAGGGTGCAGGAGTAGCCGGGGTCGGAGGTCGGCACCAGCAGCATCGTGATGCCCTTGTGCGCGGGGGCGTCCGGGTCGGTGCGCACCGCGAGCCAGACCCAGTCGGCGGTGTCGCCGTTGGTGGTCCAGATCTTCTGCCCGTTCACCACGTAGGTGCCGGTCTCCTCGTCGCCCTCGCGGACCGCCTTGCACTTGAGCGCGGCGAGGTCGGTCCCGGCGTCCGGCTCGCTGTAGCCGATGGCGAAGTCGATCTCGCCCGCGAGGATCCTGGGCAGGAAGTACGCCTTCTGCTCGTCGGTGCCGAACTGCATGATGGTCGGCCCGACGGTGTTGAGCGCCATCAGGGGCAGCGGTACGACGGCCTGCGCGGCCTCGTCGAAGAAGATGAACTGGTCCATCGGGGACATCCCGCGGCCGCCGTACTCCTTCGGCCAGCCGACCCCGAGCCAGCCGTCGGCGCCGAGCCGGCGGATGGTCTCGCGGTAGAAGCGCTTCTGCGCGGCCGGGTCCTCGTAGCGGGCGTAGACGTCCTCGGGCACCAGGTCGGCGAAGTAGGCGCGCAGCTCGGTGCGCAACTGCTGCTGCTCAGGCGTGTATTCGAGGTGCACGGCCCCTCCGGGTGTCTCGCGGTCCAGCCGGTCGTCGCTGGGTGGCGGCGGTCAGAGTAGAACCAGTTCCAGAAATTCGGAAGGGGCGCGGGACGACCCGGGGTGCGGACGGGCTCCTTCAGATGCCCAGGGCCCCGTCTATCCGCTCGCGCAGCAGGTCGGCGTGGCCGTTGTGCCGCGCGTACTCCTCCACCATGTGGACGAGGACCCAGCGCAGGCAGACCCTGCCGCGCCACGCGTCGTCGCCCTCCACGTCGAGGTCGGGCGCCTCGGCCACGAAGCGGTCCGCGAAGGCCACTTCGGCGCGCCACGCCCGCCAGGCCTCTTCCACGGCCTCCGGGCCGCCGGCCGCTCCGTCGAAGCCCCCGTCGGGATCCGCCTCCGACGAGAACAGGGGCTTCACGTCCTGCCCCGCCAGCACCGTGCGGAACCAGCGGCGTTCGACGTCGGCCAGGTGGCGCACCAGGCCCAGCAGGGAGAGCGTGGACGGCTCCACGGAACGCCGGGACAACTCCCCTTCCACACCCGAGCACTTCAGGACCAGGGTGGTGCGCTGGTCCGCCAGGAAGGCGGCCAGCAGCTGCCGTTCGTCCCCGGTCGCCGGGCCGGTGAAGCGGTCGTCCGGCCCGGGCCCGGGGAAGATCTCGGCTCGCCTGCGTCGGTTCGTCATGTCCGCGATTATGGGAGCAGGGTCCGGCGGCGGGGACACGGGGGCGGGCGACGGGGTACGAGACCACGCCGGGCGGACCCGGTCAGGGGAACCGCGGGCCGGGGCGCGGGATCGTCCCGCCGTGGCGCGGTCCCCCGCGCCGGTCAGTTCAGGGCGTGGATCATGGCCGCCGCCGTCGCCGCCATCGCCGTGCGGGCGGCCGTCAGATAGGGCCGGGGGTCCGCCGGGGTGAGGTGGGCGCGGATCGCCCCGGTCATGGCCACGTTCAGGGCGGTGCCGATGTTGACCTTGCGGATGCCCCCGGCGACGGCCGCCGCGAGCTCCGCGTCCGGCAGCCCCGAGGAGCCGTGCAGGACCAGCGGCACGTCCACCGTCTTGGCGAGCCGGGCCAGCAGTGCGTGGTCCAGACGGGCGGTCCGGCTGGTCATGGCGTGGCTGCTGCCGACGGCGACGGCCAGCGCGTCCACCCCGGAGTCGGCGACGAACCGGCGCGCCTCGTCGGGGTCGGTGCGGGCGCCCGGCGCGTGCGGGTCCAGCGGCGCGGCGCCGTTCTTGCCGCCCACCTCGCCCAGCTCGGCCTCGATCCACAGCCCGTTGGCGTGCGCCCAGTCGGCGGCGGAGCGGGTCGCCTCCAGGTTCTCGGCGTACGGGAGGTGCGCCGCGTCGTACATCACCGAGCTGTACCCGGCGTCGCAGGCCTGGCGCAGCAGGTCGCTGCTCTTGACGTGGTCGAGGTGCAGGCCGACGGGGACCCCGGCGGCCTCGGCGCAGGCGGCGGCCGCGCGGGAGATGGGCAGGAGCTGCCCGCCGCGGAACTTCACGGCGTTCTCGCTGAGCTGGAGGATGACCGGCAGCCCGGCCGCCTCGGCTCCGGCGACGACGGCCTCTGCGTGCTCCAGGGTGATGATGTTGAAGGCGGCGACGGCGCGGCCCGCGCCCGCCGCCTCGCTCACCAGCGTGCCGGCGGGGACGAGGCTCATCGGACCGCCTCCTCTCCGGTGGTGAGGATCACCGAGCGGGTGAGGTGGCGCGGCGCGTCGGGGTCCAGCTGCTGGTGGGCGGCGACGGCGAGGGCCAGGCGGTGCACCCGGACCAGCTCGGCGAGCGGGTCGAGGCGGCCCGCGACCCACTGGGCGCCGGTGGCGCGCACCTGTTCGGCGAGCCCCTCGGGGGCGGCGTCGAGCGACCAGGTGACGGTGCCGGGGCCGGAGACGCTGATGGGGCCGTGCCGGTACTCCATCGCCGGGTAGGACTCGGCCCAGGACAGGGAGGCCTCGCGCATCTTCAGCGCGGCCTCGTGTGCGAGGCCCACGCTCCAGCCGCGGCCGAGGAAGGTGAACTGCCCCCGGCTCTCCAGCTCGGCGGGGAGCGGCTCGGCGAGCGCGGTACGGGCGTCGGCGACCACTCCGGCACGGTGCAGGCCGACGTGGGCGCGCAGCAGGGTGAGGGCCGTGGTGGCGAACCGGGTCTGCACGACGGACCGCTCGTCGGCGAAGTCGAGGACGACGAGTTCGTCGGCGAGGGTCATCACCGGGGTCGCCGGATCGCCGATGACGGCGGTCGTGGGCACGCCCGCGTCCCGCAGCGCGGCCAGCAGGTCGAGCACCTCGGTGGTGGTCCCGGACCGGGTGAGCGCGACGACCCGGTCGTAGCGGCGGTGGCGCGGGAACTCCGAGGCGGCGAAGGCGTCGGTCTCCCCCTGCCCCGCCTCCTCGCGCAACACGGCGGCCGCCTGGGCCATGTAGTACGAGGTCCCGCACCCGACGATCGCGGTACGCTCCCCCGGCTGCGGCAGCACCGACCGCCGGGTCGGGGCCAGTTCGGCGGCCCGCTCCCAGCATTCGGGCTGTGTGCCCAACTCGTGCGCGACGTGACTCATGCAGGCTCCCTCATGCGACAGACGGCTCTGAATGCGTTTTCCTGCAAGGTAGCTGGCAGTTTCGCGCAACTTCAAGCATCTACGAGGTGATCCCCTGAGTTAATCTCGGCGGGTAGGCCGATGGAGCAGACCGAAGGGGGCGGCCGATGACCCGCAAGGAGCGCTGGCAGGGACTGCTGGACCTGCTGGTGGAGCGGGGCGAGGTGGAGGTGGAGCCGGCGGCCGAGGCGCTCGGCGTGTCCGCGGCGACCATCCGCCGCGACCTCGACCAGCTGGCCGAGCAGCAGCTGCTGGTCCGCACGCGCGGCGGGGCCGTCCTGCACGGGGTCTCGTACGAACTCCCCCTGCGCTACCGCACCTCGCGCCGCGCCGCCGAGAAGCGCCGCATCAGCGAGGCGGTCGCCGCCCTGATCACCCCGGGCGAGGTGATCGGCCTGACGGGCGGCACCACGACCACCGAGATCGCCCGGGCCCTGGCCGGCCGGCCGGACCTGGCCCAGGGCTCCCCGGCGCTCACGGTGGTGACCAATGCCCTCAACATCGCGGGCGAGCTGGTGATCCGGCCGCAGTTCAAGATCGTGCTGACGGGCGGGGTGGCACGGCCGCAGTCCTACGAGCTGACGGGCCCGCTGGCCGAACAGGTGCTCGGCCAGCTCGCGGTGGACACGGCGGTGCTGGGCGTGGACGGCTTCGACCCGGCCGACGGCGCGGCCACCCGCCACGAGGACGAGGCCTCGGTCAACCGGCTGCTCTGCGACCGGGCCCGCCGGGTGGTGGTCGCGGCGGACTCCAGCAAGCTCGGCGTGCGCGCCTTCGCCCGGATCTGCCCGACCTCCTCGGTGGACGTCCTGGTCACGGACACGGGCCTGGCGCCCGGCGTGGCCCGGGAGTTCGAGGCGGCGGGCGTGGAGGTGCTGAGGGTATGAACCGGGCCCCGCAGCCCGCGCCTCCCCCGGCCGGCGATCCCCTGCGCCTGACGGTGCTCGGCAGTGCCACGCCCTATCCGAGCGCGGACAACCCCTGTTCCGGCTACCTGGTGTCCGGCGGCGGCGCCCGCGTCTGGATGGACGCCGGCACCGGCACGCTGGGCCCCCTCCAGCGGTACACCGGCCTGGCCGGGCTGGACGCCGTCTGGATCTCGCACCTGCACGCCGACCACAGCGCGGACCTGCTCACCGCGTACTACGGCCTGCTCTTCGCCGACGTCCGGCGGGCGGCGCCGCTGCCGCTGTACGGCCCGCCGGGCACCGCCGACCGGCTCGCCGGCTTCCTCACCAACGGCCCCGCGCGCAGCCCCGTCGAGTCCGCCTTCGCCGTGCACGAGCTGTCCGACGGACACCGGGCGCGGGTCGGGGCGCTCACCCTGACCAGCCGCGCCGTGACGCACGGGATGCCCGCCTTCGCTGTCCGCGCCGAGGCCGGCGGCCGGGCGCTGGCCTACTCCGGGGACACGGCTCCGTGCGCCGCGCTGACGGACCTCGCCGCGGGGTGCGACCTGCTGCTGTGCGAGGCCGAGAGCGCGCGACGCCCGGAGCGGGGCGGGGGCGCGCACCTCCACCACACGCCGGAGGAGGCCGGTGCGACGGCGGCCGCCGCGGGCGCCGCGCGGCTGGTCGTCACGCACGTGGGCCGGGACCTGACCCCGGAGGAGGCGGTGGCCCGCGCCGCGGCGCACTACCCCGGGCCCGTCGCACACGCCGATCCCGGAGCCGTCTTCACCCTGGGCTGACGCACGGGAACGCGGGGGCGGCCGGGAGCCGGGCGGCCCGGAGAGCGGGGGCAGAACGCGGGCGGCCGGGAACGCGGGAGCAGCGGGGGACGCGGAGCAGCCGGCGAACGCGGGGCGGCCGGGAGCCAGGCGGCAGCCCGGTCCGGCCCGACCGGTCCGGCCCGACCGGTCCGGTCAGTGCGCCGGCAGTCGCTCCGACTCCCGGACCAGGGCGGCCAGGACCGGGGCGATGAGCGGGTGGGTCTCGCCGCCGCGGCGGGTGGCGGCGAAGACCCGGCGGGTGGCCGCCGGGCCGGAGACCGGGCGGACCTCGACCTCCTTGAGGTCCATGCCGCGCAGCGCGGAACGCGGCACCAGGGCCACCCCGGCCCCCGCGCCCACCAGCGCGGCCACCGCGCGGAAGTCATCGGAGGAGTGCACGAACCGGGGCTGGAAGCCGGCCAGTTCGCAGGCGAGCAGCGTCACGTCGTGGCAGGGGTTGCCGGGGTACTGGCCCACCCAGTCCGCGTCGGACAGGTCCGCCAGCGCCACGGCGGGCAGGTCGGCCAGCGGGTGCCCCGAGGGCAGCACGGCGTCGAACGGCTCCGCGTACAGCGGCAGGACGGACAGCCGGGCGTCGTCCGCCCCGGGCCCGCCCCGGTACTCGACCGCCAGGGCCACGTCCGCCTCTCCGTCCAGCAGCAGCGGCAGGCTCTGGTCGCCCTCCGCGTCCCGCACCCGCAGCCGGATCCCGGGGTGCTCCAGCCCCAGCCGGGCGAGGGCCGGGGCCAGCACCTCCGCGATGCCGGTGGCGAAGGCGGCCACGGTCACCTCGCCCGCCGAGCCGCCCGCGTACGCCGCCAGTTCGGCCTCCGCCCGCTCCAGCTGCGCCAGCACCTCGTGGGCGTGGCCGAGCAGGATCTCACCGGCCGCGGTGAGCCGCACGCCCCGGCCGCTGCGGGTGAGCAGGGCGTGGCCCGTCTCCTGTTCCAGAGCCGCGAGCTGCTGGGAGACGGCGGAGGGAGTGAGGTAGAGGGCTGCGGCCGCGGCGGTCACCGTACGGTGGTCCGCCACGGCCCGCAGGATGCGCAGCCGGCGGGGGTCGATCACCCCGCCATTGTCTCAGGCCCCGTCGGCCGCCAGCGCCGCACGGGCATCGGTGAAGGCGGCCACCGCGCGCTCCACGTCGGCCGTCGAGTGGGCCGCCGAGAGCTGCACGCGGATCCGCGCCGCGCCCATCGGCACCACCGGGTAGGAGAAGCCGATCACGTAGACGCCGCGCTCGAGCAGCAGCTCGGCCATGCGGGCCGCCTCGGCCGCGTCGCCGATCATCACGGGGGCGATGGCGTGGTCCCCGGGCAGGATCTCGAAGCCGGCCTCGGTCATCTTCGTGCGGAACAGCGCGGTGTTGGCGGCGAGCTGCTCGCGCAGGTCGCCGGCCGACTCCAGCAGGTCGAGGACCTTGAGGGAGGCTGCCGCGATGACCGGGGCGAGGGAGTTGGAGAAGAGGTACGGGCGCGAGCGCTGGCGCAGCAGCGCGACGATCTCGGCGCGCGCCGCGACGTAGCCGCCGGAGGCGCCGCCCAGCGCCTTGCCGAGGGTGCCGGTGATGATGTCGACGCGGTCCATGACCCCGTGCAGCTCGGGGGTGCCGCGGCCGCCGGGGCCGACGAAGCCGACGGCGTGCGAGTCGTCGACCATGACCATGGCGTCGTAGCGCTCGGCGAGGTCGCAGATCTCCTGGAGGGGGGCGACGTAGCCGTCCATGGAGAACACGCCGTCGGTGACGATCAGCTTGCGGCGGGCGCCGCCCTCGGCGGCCTCCTTCAGCCGCGTCTCCAGCTCGGCCATGTCGCGGTTGGCGTAGCGGAAGCGGCGGGCCTTGGACAGGCGGATGCCGTCGATGATCGAGGCGTGGTTGAGGGCGTCGGAGATGACCGCGTCCTCGGCGCCGAGCAGGGTCTCGAAGACCCCTCCGTTGGCGTCGAAGCAGGAGGAGTAGAGGATCGTGTCCTCCTGGCCGAGGAAGGCCGACAGCCGCGCCTCCAGCTCCTTGTGCACCTCCTGCGTACCGCAGATGAAGCGGACCGAGGCCATGCCGTAGCCCCAGCGGTCGAGGGCGTCCTTCGCGGCGGCGACCACCTCGGGGTGGTCGGCCAGCCCCAGGTAGTTGTTGGCGCAGAAGTTGAGGACCTCGCCGGGAGCCCCGCCCGCGGTGACGGCGACGGCCGCGTTCTGCGGGGTGCCGATGACGCGCTCGGGCTTGTGCAGGCCGGCGGCGCGGATCTCGTCGAGGGTGGTGCGCAGGTCCTCGCGGACGGACTCGAACATGGTGCGGTTCTCCTTATGCGGCGGAGGGCGACGAACGAAGGGGGGCCGGGCCCCGCGGAGGGGGGAGGGTGTGCGGGGCCCGGCCGGGGGGAGATGGTCTCGGGGTGCGGTGCGTACCGCCCGCCGCACGCGGGCAGGCCGGTCCGGACGGTGCCGGGCAGGCGGTCGGGGTGACGGCCGCCGCGCGGGGACGGTACCGGGCAGGCCGGCCGGGCGACGGCCGCGGCGCCGGTACTAGGCGGTCCAGTCCAGGATGATCTTGCCGCTGCGGGCGGTCGAGGCCTCGTCGAACGCCGCGTCGAAGTCGCGGTGCGAGTAGCGGCCGGTGATGACCGGGCTGAGGTCGAGTCCGCCTTCGAGCAGCACCGTCATCGCGTACCAGGTCTCGAACATCTCGCGGCCGTAGATGCCCTTGATGGTGATCATGGAGGTGACCACCTTGGCCCAGTCGACCGGGAACTCCTGCGCGGGCAGTCCCAGCATGGCGATCCGGCCGCCGTGCGTCATGTTGTCGATCATGTCGCGCATGGCCTCGCCGCGGCCGGACATCTCCAGGCCGATGTCGAAGCCCTCGCGCAGGCCCAGCTGGGCCTGCGCCTCGGCGATGGAGGACTCCGCGACGTTCACCGCGAGCGTGGCGCCCGCCTTGCGGGCGATGTCCAGCCGCTCGGGGCTGACGTCGGTGATCACCACGCTGCGCGCACCGGCGTGCCGGGCCACGGCCGCCGCCATGATCCCGATCGGGCCGGCGCCGGTGATCAGCACGTCCTCGCCGACGAGGGGGAAGGAGAGCGCGGTGTGCACGGCGTTGCCGAAGGGGTCGAAGATCGCCGCGACGTCCAGGTCCACCGACGTGCGGTGCACCCACACGTTCTGCGCGGGCAGCACCACGTACTCGGCGAAGGCGCCGTCGCGGCCGACCCCGAGGCCGATCGTGCTGCGGCACAGGTGGCGGCGCCCGGCCAGGCAGTTGCGGCACTTGCCGCACACCAGGTGGCCCTCGCCGCTGACCAGGGCGCCGACCTCGATGTCGCGGACGTCAGCGCCGAGGGCGGCGACCTCGCCGACGAACTCGTGACCGAGGACGAGCGGGGTCTTGACGGCGCCCTGCGCCCAGCCGTCCCAGGCGCGGATGTGCAGGTCGGTTCCGCAGATGCCGGTGCGCAGCACCTTGATCAGCACGTCGCCCGGGCCGTACTCGGGCTCGGGAACGTCCATGAGCCACAGTCCGGGTTCGGCCTTGTGCTTGACGAGTGCCTTCATGGGGGTGGCTCCAGGCATGCGGAAGGGGGCGCCGCGCAGCGCGGGGGGCGCGGACGGCGTCGGTGACGGTCACCAATCTGCCGAGACGCCCGGTGATCAGTCCATCGAGACTTTCTTAAGCGGGTCGACAGCCCAGCTTCACGCCTATGCTCCTCCGATGACGGGGTAGGGTCCCGGGCCGGGGGTGGCCCGGGGAAAAGGGGAGGTGAGGGGCGTGCCGAGTCTGCGCAGCAGGGCGCTGTCGGCGGCGCTGATCGCGGCGGGGCGGCGAAGACGGTTCGCGAGCGTCGAGGCGGTGCGGACCCGGGTGGCGGAGTCCGCCCGCCGGCCCGCTTCGCACCTGCCGCCGCGCTCGCTGGGGCGGGTCGCGGACATCTCGCGGACCTTCGTCGGGGCCTGGCCGGTGTACGAGGTCTCCCCGCGCGGGAGCGAGCCCGTCGCCCGGGTCCTGTACGTGCACGGCGGCAGCTACATCAACGAACTCGTCCGTCCGCACTGGGCGCTGATCCGGACCCTGGTCACGCAGGCGCGGGCGCGGGTCGTCGTACCGGCGTACATCCTCGCCCCGCGCGGCACCGCCGACCGGACGGTCCCGGTCGCCGCCGACCTGCTGAGCGGCCTGATCGCGAGCGGCGGCGAGGGCGGGACCGTGCTCGTCGGGGACTCCGCCGGGGCCGGGCTGGCGCTGGCCGCCGCCCAGCGGCTGCGCGAGCGCAGCGGGGCCCAGCCCTCCCGGATCGTGCTGATCTCGCCGTGGCTGGACGTGACGATGAGCCATCCGGACCAGGCCGGCATCGAGGCGGACGATCCGATGCTGGCCCGCCCGGGGCTGCGGGAGGCCGGGCGGCTGTACGCCGGGACCCTGGCCGCCGACGATCCCCGGGTCAGCCCGCTGCACGGGTCCTTCGAGGGGCTGGCGCCGCTGACGGTGTTCACCGGGACCCGGGACGTGCTGACGACGGACAGCAGGGAGCTGGTGCGCCGGGCCCGCGCGGCCGGGGTGGAGGTGGAGTTCCACGAGGAGGCGGGGCTGCCGCACGTGTACCCGCTGCTGCCGCTGCCGGAGGGGCGGGCGGCGCGCGACCGGATCGTCGAGCTGATCCGGTCGGCGGCCCGCGAGGTGTGAGCCTCCCGCCAGGGCCCGGTCCGCACGGCGGGCCGGGCCGGGGCGGGCATTACGCCACGCAGGTCATCAGGGAGCTGATCGGCCAGGCGCGGTAGGCCGTCCAGTACGCGTCGTCGCGTTCGGGGTCGGCGGGCGGGGTCCGGTTCGGCTGCCAGCCGATGGTGCTGAAGCCCGCCTCGACGGCCGCTTCGGCGAGCTCGGAGTGGGCCCACTCGTGGAACTCGAAGGGCACCGGCGGTTCGGTGAGGAAGTGCGCCTTCAGCAGCGGAGCGTCGCCGGCCACGACCCGGTCGAGGATGCGGACACCGTACGGCGACCAGTCCACGCGGGGGAAGGCCCCCGCGTTGGGCACGATGGCGAGCAGCCGCCCGCCCGCGCGCAGGCTGTTGCGGACCGAGCGGAACATCGTGTGCAGGGACACGCGGTCGGGCATGTGGTTGAACGGGTAGACGGCGGTGGCGAGGTCGAAGGGGCCGAGGGCGGGCAGCCCCGCGGCGTCGGCGACGTGGTATTCGACGGTCCCGCCGGCCGGCCCGTCCTGCTCCGCGTGGTGCTCGCGGGCCAGCTTGATCATCTCTTCCGAGGCGTCCACCCCGACGGCCCGCCGGGCGCCGCCGCGGGCCAGCAGCCGGGTGTTGTAGCCGTAGCCGCAGGCCAGGTCGAGGGCGTCGAGCCCGCGCACCCCGCCGAGGGCGTCGATGGCTCCGTGGAGGGTGTAGGTGTCGGCCGCCGAGAAGGCCGCCGTGGTCCTGGACTCGGCGTACCGCTCTCCGAGGGTGTCGTACTGGAACCGCATGCTCTGCCTTCCGGTGGCCTGCCGGGCAGGGGGGGTGGGGCGCGTGCGTATCGTGCCCCGGCGGCGCTCCCGGCGCCTGGCCGCACACCCGTGCGTCCCCCGGACGAGGGAGGCGGTCGGCCTATCGCGGGCGCCGCCGGTCCCGCTCCGGGGCCCCGTCCCGTACGGGGCTCGGCGCGACCGGGACCGGACGCGCCGGGCCGGTTGCGCCGAACGGGCCCGCGCAGGCGGCGGCGCAGCCGGCGGCGGCGAAAGAGCACCCGGCGCATTCCGGAGCACCGATCTCCTCGCGTTCCGGAGCACCGATCTCCTCGCGCCTGAGGCGGCCCTTGCGGACCCAGTAGCGGGCGAGCTCGGCGGCCTCCGCCGGGCTGATGCCCAGCCGGGCGGCGATCCGCGGCAGCCCCTCGCCCGGGGCCGCGGCTCCCGCCGGCCCGGCCGGGGGCGGGGGCGATCCCCGTGAGGCGGACGGTCGTCCCGGGACGGCATTCGTTGAGCACCGGCACCAGCGCACCTTCTTCGGCGTTCGGGGTGGGTCCACCCTGCTCAGGCGAGCCCAAGCAGCCGCGGACGCCCCGGACGGCTGCTCAAAGTCCCTGATCACAGGGGACTTTCCGCCCTCCGCTCCCGCTCCTTGGTCAGCCGGTCGGACGGGTCCGGCCCGGGGCCCCGGCCCCGGGGGTGCGGCCACCGGCGCCCAGGGCGCATCCTGGCGGTGTGACGGCGAGACCGGACAGTGGCGGCCCCGCCTCCGATGCCATGGCCCAGGTGCTCGCCCGGGCCACGGTCGAGGTGGTGACGGCCGTGGGCGGGTACGCGGGCGGGGTGTACCTGCGCTCCGGGCAGCCGGGGCAGCTGCGGATGGCATCGCTCATGGGGCTGCCGGGCCCGCTCTTCCGGCCCTGGTGGCGGATGAACCTGAGCCGCCCCTATCCGGTGGCGGAGTCCTACCGGACCGGGCAGTCCGTGCACCTGCCCGACGCGGAGGCGGCCATGCGCCGCTTCCCCCAGCTGATGGCGGGGCTGCCTTTCCCCTTCGCGTCGATGTTCGAACCGGTGACGTCCGGCGCCGAGCGGTTCGGCGTGATGATGGCGCTGCGCGCGGCGACCCCCGGGGTCCCGGTGGCGGCGGAGGACCGCGAGCGGATGCGCCGGGAGGCGGACCGGCTGGCCGGCGAGCTGGCGGAGCTGGCGGCGGCCGGGGACCCGGTGCTCTGGGACGGCGACCCGCTGTACACGGAGCGGCCCGACTGCGCCGGAGGCGCCCTCGAAGCCGTGGAGCGCCTCGATCAGGCCCTGCTGTCGCTGGACCGGCAGGGCAGGATCGGCTTCGTCAACGCGGCCGCCGAGCGGCTGCTCGGCGCGGCCGGACCCGAACTGCGCGGACGGGTGCTGTGGGAGGCGCTCCCCTGGCTCGGGCATCCCGCGTACGAGGACCACTTCCGGGCCGTCTTCATGTCCACCGAGCCGGTCCGCTTCCCGGCCCGGCGCGGCCGCCGTACGCCCTCCGAGTGGGTGTCGGTGGACCTGTACCCCGGCACCGACGGGGTGACCGTGACCATCGGCGCCACCGAGAAGCCCTCCTACGCGCCCGCCTCGATGGCGCGACCGGGAGGAGGCCTCGGCTCCCCCGCCGACCGCGCCTCCGCGCTCTACCGGCCGGTCGCCCTGGCCATCGCACTGACCGAGGCGATCACGGCCCGCCAGGTGTCGGCGGTGGTCACCGAGGAGCTGCTGCCGGCCTTCGGCGGCCGCCAGCTGGCGATCTACCTGCTGGACGAGCGGCATCTGCACCTCGCCTGGGAGACCGGCTTCCCGCAGGGCTTCCTCGACCGGTTCGACGGGGTCGGGCTCGATGTGCGGCTGCCGGGCGTGGAGACGCTGACCTCGGGCCGGCCGCTGTTCTTCGAGTCGATGGAGCACCTGGCCGCGGCGTATCCGGGGATCCCGCTGGACGCCCATGTCGGCGCCCGCGCGTTCCTGCCGCTGATCGCGTCCGGCCGCCCGGTCGGCTCGTGCATCCTGGGCTTCGACGCGCCCCGCGGCTTCAGCCCGGAGGAGCGTACGGTGCTCACCGCCCTGGCCGGGCTGATCGCGCAGGCCCTGGAGCGGGCCCGGCGCTACGACAGCGAGGCGGCGCTCGCCCGCGGACTGCAGTCGGGCCTGCTGCCGCACCGGCTGCCGGTGCACGAGCAGGTGGACACGGTGGGCCGCTACCTGCCCGGCACCCAGGGCATGGACGTCGGCGGGGACTGGTACGACGTCGTCGAGACCGGCGGCGGCCGGCTGGCCCTGGTCATCGGGGACGTCCAGGGGCACGGGGTGGCGGCCGCCGCGACCATGGGCCAACTGCGCAGCTCCGTACGGGCCTTCGCGCTGACCGGCAGCACGCCGGAGCAGGTGATGCGCGGTACCAACCAGCTGCTGAGCGATCTGGATCCGGGCCAGTTCGCCAGCTGCTGCTACGTGGTGCTCGACCCCGCGACGGGGTCCGCCGAGGCCGTGCGGGCCGGGCACCCGCAGCCGCTGCTGCGCCACCCCGACGGCCGGACCGAGGTGCTGGACCTGCCCGGCGGGGTGGTGCTCGGCATCGACCCGGAGGCCGCCTACCCGGTCACCGGACTGCGCCTCGCGACGGGCTCGGTGCTCGCCCTGTACACGGACGGGCTGGTGGAGAAGCCGGGCATCGACATCGACGTCGGGGTGGAGCGGCTGCGCAGGGCGCTGGCCGCGGCCCGGCCGGACCCGCTGACCGAGGCGGCCGACCGGCTGATCAGCGAGGCGGGCAACACCGCCGACCGGCCGGACGACATCGCCCTGCTGCTGGCCTGCCGGACCGGCGGAGCCGCGTAGGCGGGGGCCCGGGGAGGTCCGGCCGGGCGGAGCCGCGGGCCGGGACGCGCAGCCGCACGGGCCGCGCCGGCGGATCCGCGAGGGCCCGACGCTCAGCCGGCGGTGGCGGTGGCGCGGGCGTACGCGTCACCGGCGAGCAGCGCGTCCGCGACCATGTCCGGGGTCACCGGGAACGGCATGTTGTGCGTGGTCTCGCCCTCGGCGGTGGCCGCGCGCCCGATGGCGAGGAGTTCCTCGCGGTCCGGGTCCCGCAGGCCCGCTTCGGCGAGCGTGGTGGGCAGGCCGACGGCGCGGCTGAACTGCAGGTAGGTGTCGAGCTCTGCGGTGGGGGCGCCCTCCAGGACCAGCTGGGCCAGGGTGCCGATGTTGACCTTCTCGCCGTGCATCATGCCGTGGGTGCGGTGGGAGACGGTCAGGCCGTTGTGGATGCCGTGGGCCGCGGCCAGGCCGCAGGACTCGAAACCGAGGCCGGAGAGCAGGGTGTTGGCCTCGGTGACCTTCTCCAGGGCGGGGGTGACCACGTGCTGCTCGGCGGCGAGGCGCGCCTGGTGGCCGTACTCCATGAGGGTCTCCCAGCACAGCCGGGCCAGGCTCAGGGAGGCCTCGGTGGCGAGGCCTCCCGCCATCGCGGTGCGCTGCGCGGCCACGCAGACGCGCGCCTCGTACCAGGTGGCGAGCGCGTCGCCCATGCCGGAGACGATGAAGCGGCTCGGCGCGGCGGCGACGAGCGCGGTGTCGACGAGCACGAGGTTCGGGTTGCGCCGGAAGAAGGAGTACCGCTCGAAGGCGCCGTCCTCGGTGTAGACGACGGCCAGGGCGCTGGTCGGCGCGTCGGTGGAGGCGACCGTGGGGGCGCTGACGACGGCTGTGTCGCCGAGGGCGTGGCCGACCGCCTTGGCCGTGTCGATGGCGGTGCCGCCGCCGATCCCGACGATCACGTCGGCGCCGGCCGCGCGGGCGGCCGCGGCGACCCGGTCGATCTCTCTCTGCGTGCACAGCCCGCCGAAGACCTCCTTGGTGAGGCGGACCCCGGCGGCGGCGAGGGAGTCGGTGACCGCGGTGTCGACGAAGCCCCAGACGCCCTGGTCGGCGAGTACGACGGCGTTCTCGCCGAGGCGCGCCGCGTGCTCGCCCAGGTCGTGCATCGCCCCCGCGCCCTGTACGTACTTCGGCGGGCTGATCAGCATGCGCGTACGGACGGTCTTCACGGCGAAACCTCCAGGATGGGAATTCATTTCCGCAACTGCATTTCATGCCTATCACGGATTCGGATAGCGGAGTAAACGTGTGGTCCGACCGTTCGAGAGGGGCCTTTCCGCGCCCGTGAACGGGACCAAAGGCCCGGCCCGCAGTGGGCGCGACCCGGGGTAACGTGCCAGGCATGTGGGCCTGCAGCGGCCACCGAGCACCGGCGGCCCGCCATGAATACCGCGCCGGAATTCCGGTTTTCCGCTTTCGGTCCCACGTATAGGAATCCAGAAAAGAGGCCCCCGTGAAGAAGCTCATCAATTCCCCCGAGAGTGTCGTCGGCGACGCGCTGCACGGCATGGCCGCAGCCCATCCGGGGCTCTTGGTCGAGGCGGAGACGGGCATCGTCACGCGGGCTTCGGGCCCGGCGGCCGGGAAGGTCGCGCTGCTGTCCGGCGGGGGCAGCGGGCACGAGCCGCTGCACGCCGGGTTCGTCGGCCGGGGCATGCTGGCGGGCGCTGTGGCCGGCCCGGTGTTCACCTCTCCGGTTCCCGACAACATCGCGCGGGCGACGGCCGCCGTGGACGCGGGCGCGGGCGTCCTGCACGTCGTGAAGAACTACACCGGGGACATCCTCAACTTCGCGATGGCCGCCGAGGACTGCGCGGACGAGGGCATCGAGGTCGAGCAGGTCGTCGTGGACGACGACGTCGCGGTGGCCGCGGTGGAGGGCGGGCCGGGCCGCCGCGGCACCGGGGCCACCCTGTTCGTGGAGAAGATCGCCGGCGCCCTCGCGCAGGAGGGCGCGCCGCTCGCCGAGGTCGCCGCCGTCGCCCGCAAGGTCAACTCCCTCTCCCGCAGCTACGGCGTGGCCCTGAGCTCCTGCACCACTCCCGCCAAGGGCAGCCCCAACTTCGAGCTCGGCCCGGACGAGATCGAGCTCGGCATCGGCATCCACGGGGAGCCCGGCCGCGAGCGGCGCCGGCTGATGACGGCCGCCGAGACCGCCGAGGCGATGCTCGACGCCATCCTCGACGACCTTCCGGAGGCCTCCGGGGCTCCGGTCGTCCTGCTGGTCAACGGGCTCGGCGGGACCCCTCCGGTCGAGCTGTACGTGATGCGCGCGGAGGCCGGCCGGGTGCTCGCCGAGCGCGGGATCACCGTGGCCCGCTCGCTGGTCGGCTCCTACGTCACGAGCCTGGACATGGCCGGCTGCACCTTCACCCTGTGCCGCGCCGACGAGGAGCTGCTGCGGCTGTGGGACGCGCCGGTCGACACCCCGTCCCTGCGCTGGGGCTGCTGAACCTTCCGTCACACCTGTTTGAGGAGCCGTCACCGATGACGACCACCACCCCTGTCCTGGACACCGACTGCTTCCGCCGCTGGCTCGACGAGACCGCCCGTCTCGTACGCCGGGACAGCGCGCGCCTGACCGAACTCGACGCCGTCATCGGCGACGGGGACCACGGCGCCAATCTCGTACGGGGCTTCGGCGCCGTCGGGGCCGCCGTGGCCGAGGCCCGGCCGGCCACCCCGGGAGCCCTGCTCACCCTGGCCGGGACCACCCTGACCAACACCGTCGGCGGCGCCTCCGGCCCGCTGTTCGGCACCGCGCTGCGCCGTACCGGCAAGGTGCTCGGCACCACCGAGGCACCGACCGGGATCGAGCTGGCCACCGCTCTGGGGGCCGGGCTGCGGTCCGTGCAGAAACTGGGCGGGGCCGAGGTCGGCGACGCCACGCTCGTGGACGCCCTGGCTCCGGGGGTGGCCGCGCTGTCCGAGGCCGCCGAGGCGGGGCGGCCGCTGCGGGAGGCCTTGGACATGGCCTGCGAGGCCGCCCGGGACGGCGCCGACGCGACGGCCGGGCTCCAGGCGCGCAAGGGCAGGGCCAGCTACCTCGGGGAGCGCAGCGTCGGCCACCAGGACGCCGGGGCCAACTCGGTGGTGCTGCTGATGGAGGCCCTGCGGACGGCGGTGGACGGTGTGGGCGCGGCGGGGACGGTGGACGCCGGGCCGGACCCCGCCTCCACCCCGGCCTCCGCCCCGGCCTCCGCCCCGGCGGGCACCCCGGCGGGCGCGTCCGCCGCCGTCGCGCGGACCCGGACCGGCCGGGTCGGCGTGGTCCTGGTCTCGCACAGCGCGCAGGTCGCCGCGGCCGTGGCCGAGCTGTCGGGAGCCCTGCTGGGGGCCGTCGACCCCGCCCCCATCGCCGTCGCGGGCGGCACCCGGGACGGCGGTGTGGGCACCAGCGCGGAGCTGATCCTCGCGGCGGCGCGGCTGGTGGACGAGGGCCAGGGCGTGGCCGTGCTGTGCGACATGGGCAGCGCGGTGCTCACCGTGCGGACCCTGCTCGGCGAGGACCCCTCGCCGCTGCCGGCCGGCACCCGGATCGTGGACGCGCCCTTCCTGGAGGGCGCGGTCGCCATCACCCTCACCTCGGCGCTCGGCGGCGACCTGGACGCGGTCCTGGACGCGGCCGAGGACGCACGGCAGTACCGCAAGCGCTGACCGCTCACCGGCTCCGGCCGGCGCCGGGCCCGGTCCCGGGCGGGCCCGGCGTCAGCCGGCGCCGCTGCCGTCGGGTTCGTCCAGGGACAGGGTCAGCGCGGTGTTGACCAGGCCGACGTGGCTGAAGGCCTGGGGGAAGTTGCCGAGCTGGCGCCCGGAGACCGGGTCGTACTCCTCGGCGAGCAGCCCCACGTCGTTGCGCACCGCCAGCAGCCTCTCGAAGAGGGTGCGGGCCTCCTCGCGGCGGCCCGTCAGGTGCAGGGCGTCCGCCAGCCAGAACGAGCAGGCCAGAAAGGCCCCTTCGTCGCCGGGCAGTCCGTCGACGGTGGGGCCTTCGGTGCTGTAGCGGCGGACCAGGCCGCTGCGGCCGAGTTCCTCGCGGACCGCGTCGACCGTGCCGATGACGCGCGGGTCGTCGGGCGGCAGGAACCCGACGCGCGGGATGAGCAGGGTCGCCGCGTCGAGCTCGCTGGAGCCGTAGTACTGGGTGAAGGTGCCGCGCTCCGGGTCGTATCCGTTCTCGCACACGTCGCGGTGCACCTCGTCCCGCATGAGCCGCCAGCGCTCCACGTCGCCCGGGATCGAGGGGTCGCCCTCCAGGGTCCGCACGGCCCGGTCGGCGGCCACCCAGGCCATCACCTTGGAGTGCACGAAGTGGCGGCGCGGGCCGCGCACTTCCCACAGCCCCTCGTCCGGACGGTGCCAGTTGCGCTCCAGGAAGTCGAGGAGGGCCAGCTGGATGCGCCAGGCGTGCTCCTCGGAGGGGAGGCCGGCCGACCGGGCCAGGTGCAGGGAGTCGATGACCTCGCCGTACACGTCGAGTTGGAGCTGGTCGACGGCCGCGTTGCCGACGCGCACGGGCGCCGAGGAGGCGTAGCCGTGCAGCCAGGGCAGCCCGGTCTCGGGGATCCGCCGCTCGCCGGCGATCCCGTACATGATCTGGAGGTCGGCGGGGTCTCCGGCGACCGCGCGCAGCAGCCAGGCCCGCCAGGCGCGGGCCTCGTCCAGGAAGCCGGTCGCCAGGAGCGCGTCGAGGGTGAGGGTGGCGTCCCGGAGCCAGCAGTAGCGGTAGTCCCAGTTGCGGACCCCGCCGATCTCCTCGGGCAGTGAGGTGGTGGCCGCGGCGACGATCCCGCCGGTCGGGGCGTAGGTGAGGGCCTTGAGGGTGATCAGGGAGCGGGTCACGGCCTCCCGGTAGGGGCCCTCGTAGCGGCATTGCCGGGTCCAGTCCCACCAGTCGGCGAGGGCCTGCTCCAGCGCCGTGTATGCCTCGATGGGCTCGGGCCGCGGCTCGTGCGAGGGGTGCCAGGTGAGCACGAAGGCCACCCGCTCCCCCGCGGCGATCGGGAACTGCGAGCGGGTGCTGTTCTCCTCGCCCCAGGTGCGCACGGGCGGGTCGCTGCGCAGCCAGGCGGAGTCGGGCCCGGCGACGGCGACGCGGTCCCCGTCGGCGCGGCGGACCCAGGGGACGACGTGGCCGTAGTCGAACCGCAGGCGCAGCGTGCTGCGCATCCTGACCCGGCCGGTGACTCCCTCGACGATGCGGATGACGTCGGGGAAGACCTGGCGCTGGGGCATGAAGTCGATGACCTTGACGGTGCCGGTCTCGGTCTCCCAGTAGGACTCCAGGACCAGCGACCCCTCGACGTAGGCGCGGCGGGTGCACTGCTCGCCGTCGGCCGCGTCGAGGGGCGCGATGCGCCAGTGGCCGTTCTCCTCGTCCCCGAGGAGCTTGGCGAAGCAGGCCGCCGAGTCGAAGCGCGGCAGGCACAGCCAGTCGATCGACCCGTCGCGGCCGACCAGCCCACTGGTCATCAGGTCGCCGATGAGTGCGTAGTCCTCGATGGGTTGTGTCATTTGTGCGCTCTTCCCTCGAATGTCCGGGGCCAATCCGCGCGGGCCCCGGACACCCCCGGGCGCGCTAGCCCGGCAGGATCCGAAGGGGACGGCCTAGCTCCGGACGAGGAGCAGCACGGCGCCGAGGACCACCCCGAGGGTGAGGGCGAGGGCGCCGTGGGACAGGCGGTGGCCGCGCAGGACCGGCAGGAAGCGGTCGGCGGCGTACCGGCCGGGGCCGGTCAGGGCGAGGGCGGCCGCGCCCGCGGTCAGCAGCAGTTCGTACTCGATGCCCTGGGGGGCGAAGAAGGATCCGGCGCCGTGGACGGCGATCGCGTTGATGAGGGTGCCGACGACGGCGGCGCCGGCGAGCGGGGTCAGCAGTCCGGCGGCGAGGCCGAGACCGCCGAGGGTCTCGGTCAGGCCGGCGAGGACGGCCATGGCCTCTCCGGCGGGGTAGCCGCTGGCGGTGAAGAACTGCCCGGTGCCGCTGACGCCGCCGCCCCCGAACCAGCCGAAGAGCTTCTGGGAGCCGTGCGCGGCCATGGTCAGGCCGAGGACGAGGCGCAGGAGCAGCAGCCCGGCGTCGTGGCCCGGGGTCGAGGGGGCGAAGCGGGCTGCGGGCTGGTCGGCCGGTGCGGGGGCCTGCGGCTTCGCCGGTGCGGCGGAGGGACTGGTCATGGGGGGAGTTCCTTCCGGTCGGGCGGTTCGAGGGGACGGATGGGGCAGGAGTTGTTCAAATTCGAACCGCCGGGCCCGACCCTAGCCTTTGATTCAAATTGGAACAACCCATGTAGGGTGGGGCCATGGCTGAAACGAGATGGCTGGACGACCGCGAGAAGCGCGCCTGGAGCGGGTTCCTGGCCGCGTCGGCGCTGGTGAACCGCCGCCTCGACCAGCAGTTGAAGGACGACTCCGGGCTCTCGCACCCCCAGTACGAGATCCTCGTACGGCTCGCCGCGGCCCCCGGCGGCGAGCTGCGGATGACCGAACTGGCCAATGGCCTGATCAACTCCAAAAGCGGGCTGACCTACCAGGTCACCCAGATGGAGAAGGCCGGCCTGGTCCGTCGCCGCAGCTGCCCCTCCGACGTGCGGGGGGTCTTCGCCGTGCTCACCGAGGCCGGCCGGGCCCGGCTGGACGAGGCGGCGCCCGGACACGTGACCACGGTCCGGGAGGTCCTCATCGACGTCCTGACCCCCGAACAGCTCGACGCGCTCGCCGACGGGCTGGGCGAGGTCGGCCGGCGCCTGAGGGCCCAGGGCTCGGGCTCGTGAACCGCGGGCGGGCGGTATGCGGGCCCGCCGGGCGGGTATAGGCGCGCAATGGACGCAAAGATCTGGCTCTGGCTCGCCCTGGCCGTCGCGACCGGGCTCGCGATCACCGCGGCCGTGCTGCTGGTACGGGTCCTGCGGGCCCGGCGGATGCTACTGGACGCCGGGATCCCGCTGCGCGACAAGGCCTTGTTCTGGGTCGCCGTGATCTACACCGTCTCGCCGGTGGACCTGATTCCGGACCCGGTGTACCTGGACGACATCGGCGTCCTGCTGCTGGCCCTGCGCTCGCTGCACGCGGCCGCGGCCGCCGCGGCGGGCACGGTCCGCCCCGCGAAGGAGCCCGACCGGGTGTGACCGCGGGTCACATCACGCCGCGGGGGCGGAACTGGACGCTGATGCGCGGGCCCACGGCCCGCGTCGACTTGGGCACGGCGTGCTCCATGGTCCGCTGGCAGGAGCCGCCCATGACGACGAGGTCGCCGTGCCCGAGCGGCAGCCGCAGCAGGGCGGGGCCGCCGTCGCGGGGGCGCAGCGCGAGGTCCCGGGGGTCACCGACGGAGACGATCGCGACCATCGTGTCCTCGGTGGAGGAGCGGCCCGTCCGGTCCCCGTGCCAGGCCACGCTGTCCCGGCCGTCGCGGTAGAGGCACAGCCCGGCGGTGACGAAGGGCTCGCCGAGCTCGGCGGCGTAGTGACGGCTCAGGGTCTCGCGGGCGTCGGTGAGGACGGCATGCGGGAGGGCTTCGTCCGCCCCGTAGAAGGCGAGCAGGCGCGGCACCTCGACCTCGCGCTCGTACATCTGCCGCCGCTCGGCGCGCCAGGGCACCTCGGCGGCCAGCCGCTCGAAGAGCGCGTCGGCCCCGGTCAGCCAGCCGGGCAGGTGGTCGACCCAGGCCCCGGCCCCGAGTGCGGTGCGCCGCAGGCCGGCGAGCGACCCGAGGCCGATCTCGTCACCCTGGTCGAAGAGGGAACCCTGCAGGCCCATGCCCTGTACTGCGTGCATGCCTCCACCCTAACCCCATAACCGAACACCTGCACGAATAACGCCCTCCCCCGTGCAGACGGCCGCGCTGCGCTGGGGCCGCTGACCGTAAGGTGGCGGTGAGGCCCGCCCGGGCTGATCCCGATACGAGGAGATCCGGTGCGTGACGCAGACTTCTTCCGGCGCTGGATGGCGGCCACCGCGGCCGTGGTGGAGCGCGAGGCGGACCGGCTGACCGAGCTCGACTCGCCCATCGGGGACGCGGACCACGGGAGCAACCTGCTGCGGGGCTTCGTCGCGGTAGGGGCGGCCCTGTCGGCGGAGGCCCCGGGGACCCCGGGCGGGGTGCTCCAGCTCGCGGGGCGGACCCTGATCTCGACCGTCGGCGGCGCGTCGGGGCCGTTGTACGGGACGCTGCTGAGGCGCACCGGCAAGGAGCTCGGGGAGGCCGCGGAGGTCTCCGACGAGGCGCTGCGCCAGGCCCTTCACGCGGGCGTGGGCGCGGTGGCCCGGCTGGGCGGGGCCGCGCCGGGCGACAAGACGATGCTGGACGCCCTGGTCCCGGGGGTGGCCGCGCTGGGCACCTCCTACCGGGCGGCCGCGGAGGCGGCCGAGCAGGGGGCGCTGGCGACGGTGCCGCTGCGGGCGCGCAAGGGCCGGGCCAGCTACCTCGGCGAGCGGAGCATCGGCCACCAGGACCCGGGCGCGACCTCGTCGGCGCTGCTGCTGGCGGCGCTGGCCGAGGCCGCGGAAGCGACGGCACAGGACCCGGGGACGGCGGAGGCCGCGGAGGCGGCGCAGGACCCGGGGGCGGCGGAGGCCGCGGAAGCGACGGCACAGGACCCGGGGGCGGCGGAGGCCGCGGAAGCGACGGCGCAGGACCCGGGGGCGGCGGAGGCCGCGGAAGCGACGGCACAGGACCCGGGGGCGGCGGAGGCCGCGGAGGCGGCGCAGGACCCGGGGGCGGCCGCTCCCGCCTCGCCGGTACCGCCGCACTCGGCCTCCCCCGAGGGCGGTGACAGCGGCGAGGCGGGAGCGGGCCTGGTCGGCATCGTGCTGGTCTCGCACAGCGCGCAGGTCGCCGAGGCGGTGGCGGAGCTCGCCCGGGGCTTGGCGGCGGGCGGCCCGATGGCGGCGGTGGCCGCTGCGGGCGGCACGGCCGAGGGCGGCCTCGGCACGAGCGCGGAGCGCATCCTCGCGGCCGCGCGGGAGGTGGACCGCGGCGCCGGCGTCGCCCTGCTGGCGGACCTGGGCAGCTCCGTGCTGACGGTGAAGTCCCTGCTGGCGGAGGGCGAACTGCCGCCGGGCTCCCGGCTGGTGGACGCACCGTTCCTGGAGGGAGCGGTGGCAGCGGTGGTCACCGCCTCCGCCGGAGCCCCCCTGCCGATGGTCGAAACCACCGCGAACGAGGCCTACGCCTACCGCAAGGCCTGAGCCCGGCGAGGCGAAGCCGGCCGGCGCGGCCGGCGGGCGTCTCGCACAGCGCGCAGGTCGCCGAGGCGGTGGCGGAGCTGCGGAACTCGCCCGGGGCCTGGCGGCGGGCGGCCCGACCGCGGCCGGCCGGCGCGGCCGGCGGCCGAGGGCGAACGGCCGCCGGCCTCCCGGCTGGTGGACGCGCCGTCCCTGGACGGCCGGGGCCGGGCGGCGGTCGTGGGTGCCGGCCCCGCCGGAGGCTACGGGCGGCCGCGGAGGGTTTCGATCTCCCGGCGTTCGCGCTTCGTCGGTCGGCCCGCTCCGCGGTCGCGGATGCCCACCACCGCGGCCTCCACGGGGCTCGGCGGCGGCGGGCTCTTGTCGATCAGGCACTCGGCGGCGACCGGAGCCCCCACGCGCTTGGACACCGGCCGGCGCACCACGACGATGCGCTCCCGCCCCGCGTGGAACAGCCGCACCTCGTCACCCGCGCGCACGGGCTGCGCCGGCTTCGCGCGCTCCCCGTTGACCTTCACATGGCCCGCCCGGCAGGCGGTCGCCGCCGTCGAGCGGGTCTTCGTCAGGCGCACGGACCAGATCCACGCGTCCACCCGCACGGATCCCGTGTCCGTACCCGATCCCGATACCTCATCAGCCATGCCCCGACTCTAGTGCTGTGGCCGGAAAGGTCTGCCGGGGCGCGGCGTCCGGTGCGGTGCATCGCAAGGCGGAGGGCCACGGCTCGCACTGGACGTACGTGCGCGGTCCGACAACGCGGCGAGGTGCCGTGCCGGGCGTCGCGACCCGGTGAACCTCTGCGGTCACAGCACCAGCGAGGCGGGCCCGGATGGCCGAAGGACTTTCGGCGGATATCACAAGAGCTATGGCATCTGCCATGTAGATGACCCCAAGCCAATTGCAAATGCGCCACGGATGGCCCTACCTTGTCGCACGTGCAGTCCCGCCGCATCCAGGACCGCCACGGTCCCGGCACAAGGCCGGCCGCCGACTCGACCGAGGAGCCTCCACCCATGTCCGCGCCCCTGAACCGCCGCCGCGCCGCCGCCGCCGTGCTGACCGCCGCCCTGCTCGTCCCGCTGGCCGCCTGCGGCAACGGCGGCGGGGACACCGGGGCCGCCGGTTCCGCCGGCCCCTCGGCCTCCGCCTCCGCCGAGCCCAAGGCCGCGAACCTCACCGTCCTCGCCGCCTCCTCCCTCACGGACGTCTTCAAGACCGCGGGTGCCGCGTACGAGAAGGCCCACCCCGGCACGAAGGTGACCTTCTCCTTCGCCGGTTCGCAGGAGCTCGCGGCGCAGGTCAAGCAGGGCGCCCCGGCCGACGCGCTGGTCACCGCCGACACGAAGACGATGGACGGGCTGCGGGGCGAGACGGGCGAGGCCAAGATCATCGCCAAGAACCGGCTGGTCATCGCGACCGGCAAGGGCAACCCGTTCAAGATCGCCGCCCTCAAGGACCTCGCCGACACCAAGATCAAGGTCGTGCTCGCCGCGCCCGAGGTCCCGGTGGGCCGCTACAGCAAGGAGATCCTGGACAAGCAGGGCGTCACGGTGAAGCCCGTCTCCCAGGAGCCCAACGTGCGCGCCGTGCTCAGCAAGGTCGAGCTGGGTGAGGCCGACGCGGGGCTCGTCTACCGGACCGACTCCGCCAAGTCGGGCGACAAGGTCGTCGCCGTGGACATCCCGGACGCCGAGAACGCGGTGGCCTCCTACCCGGCCGCCACCCTGAAGCAGTCCAAGAACCCCGAGGCCGCCGCCGCGTTCGTGGCCTGGCTGAGCACCCCGGAGGCGCAGAAGATCCTCCAGGGCGCCGGCTTCCAGCAGGCCTAGGGAGCAGACCGGCGGGCGGCAGGCCCCTCCCGGCCTGTGCCGCCCGCCGCCCACCGCCCGCATCCGAAAACGCCGAGCAGGGCTGCCCGGTCCGGGGGGACGGGCAGCCCTTCGCATGGGGCGCGGCCGTCCCGCGTACGCTTCCCCGCAGCCGCCCCCGAGCCAGAAACGCCCCATGAGCAGACTCCGCACCCGCACCCGGCCCCCCGTGACCCTCGCGCTCCCGGCGCTGCTCGCCGTCGCGTTCCTGCTGCTGCCGCTGATCGGCATCCTCAGCCGCACCCGGTGGAGCGAGCTCGGCACCCATCTCGGCAGCCCCGGCGTGGTCCAGGCCCTGAACCTGTCGCTCGTCGTGTCCTTCTGGGCCCTCGGCCTCTCGCTGCTCCTCGGCGTGCCGCTCGCCTGGCTGCTGGCCCGCGTGGAGTTCACGGGCAAGGCCCTGGTCCGCTCGCTGGTCCTGCTGCCGATGGTGCTGCCGCCGACCGTCGGCGGTGTCGCCCTGCTGCTCGGCTTCGGCCGGCGCGGGCTGCTGGGGCCCTGGCTGGAGGAGACCTTCGGGGTCACCCTGCCCTTCCACACGTCGGGGGCCGTCGTCGCGGCGACCTTCGTGGCGATGCCGTTCCTCGTGATCAGCCTGGAGGGGGCCCTCGGCGGGCTGCGGCAGAGCTACGAGGAGACCGCCGCGTCCCTCGGCGCCTCGCCGGTCCGCGTGTTCTTCACGGTGACCCTGCCGATGGTGGCCCCCGGCCTGATCGCCGGCGCCGCGCTCACCTGGGCCCGCGCGCTCGGCGAGTTCGGCGCGACCATCACCTTCGCCGGGAACCTGCCCGGCACCACCCAGACGCTGCCGCTCCAGGTGTACCTGCTGCTCCAGGACGAGCCCGAGGCCGCGACCTCCGTCTCCCTGCTGCTGCTCGCGATCGCCATGGGCGTACTGATCGCCCTGCGCGGCCGCTGGACGGGCACGCCCGCCGCCCGCAAGCCCGCCGGGGCGCCGCCCACCGCCGAGGAGCCGTCCGCACCGGCGCCCGCGTCCCCCCGGGATTCGGCGGCGGCCGCCCCGGCCGAGGCCGGGCACTGGTCCCTGCACGCGGCCGTCACCGGCTTCAACCGGCTCACCCTCGACGCCGAACCGGGCACCACGATCGCCGTGGTCGGCGAGAACGGCGCCGGGAAGACCACCCTGCTGCGCGCCCTCCTCGGCCTGACGCCGCGCGCCCACGCCGAGCTCCGGCTCGGGGACACCGACGTCACCGCCCTGCCCCCGCACCGCCGGAAGGTCGCCTGGGTCCCGCAGGACGGCGCCCTCTTCCCGCACCTGAGCGCGCTGGCCAACACCGCGTACGGCCTGCGGGCCCACGGGGTGGGGCGGACCGAGGCCCGCCTGGACGCCCAGGCCTGGCTGGACCGGCTCGGCGTCGGGCACCTGGCCGCGCGCAAGCCCGCCCAGCTCTCCGGGGGCCAGGCGCAGCGCGTCGCCCTCGCCCGCGCCCTGGCGGCCCGCCCCCGGCTGCTGCTGCTCGACGAACCGCTCGCCGCCCTCGACCAGACCACCAGGGCCCATGTCCGGCACACCCTGCGCACACACCTGGCCGGCTTCGGCGGGGTCTGCCTCATCGTCACGCACGACCCCGTCGAGGCGGTCTCGCTGGCCGACCGGGTCCTCGTGCTCTCCGACGGGCAGACCCTCCAGGACGCGCCGCCCTCCGAGGTGACCCGGCATCCGCGCTCCCCGTGGGTGGCGCGGATGCTGGGGCGCAACGCCTGGCCGGGCACGGCCTCCGCGCACGGGCTGGACCTGGCCGCCGGGGGCCGCCTCGTCGTCGCCGAGGCGCTGCCCGAGGGGGCGCAGGCCCTCGCGATCATCGCCCCGGAGGCGGTGTCCGTGCACCGGGACCGGCCGGGCGGCAGTCCCCGCAACGTGTGGCCGGGCACGGTACGGGAGGTCACGGCGGTCGGCAGCAGGCTGCGGGTGCTGATCGCCCCGCAGGACGCGCCGGACCTGGTCGCGGAGATCACCCCGGAGGCCGCCGCGGAGCTGGGCATCGTCGACGGGGCCGAGGTGTGGACCAGCGTGAAGGCCACCGAGGTCACCCTCGTACGCCTCTAGCGCGCCGCCGCCGGAATCGTTTGGACGCACGTCAGCGGCCTGGCATATGTTCTGCGGTGCCTGCGCGCCCGTCGCGGGCGCCATCCGCATGTCACGCGTCCCGTGGGGGGTCCTCCGTCATGTCCTTCAGCGCGCCCGGCTCACCGCCGCCGCCAGGCTCACCGCCGCCGTACGACGCGGCCGGCCCGTTTCCGGGGCAGCCGCACCCGCAGCAGCCGTACCCGGCGCCGCCCTATGCCGGGTCGCCCGACCCGGCGCCGCCCTACCCCGGGTCGCCCTACCCCGGGCAGCCGTACCCGGGCCCCCCGTACCCCGGCCCGCCGCCGTCCGCCGACGTACTGCGTTCCCCGCAGGCCCTCGCGACGGCGCTGACCGTGCTGCTGTCCCTCGCGGGCGCGGTCAACCTGTTCTCGGCGGGCGCCCACCTGTTCGCCTGGTCGCTGATGAAGGACCTGATCGCCGACCCCGACCAGGCCACGCGCGACGCGCTCAGCACGTCGGACGTCCTCACCGCCTTCGCCGGGGGCCTGCAGCTCCTGGCGCTGCTCGGCACGGCGACCGTCTTCGTCATCTGGTTCCACCGGGTGCGCGTGAACGGCGGGATCTTCCGCCCCGACGCCTTCACCATGGGGCGCGGCTGGGCCATCGGCGCCTGGTTCATCCCCCTCGGCAACCTGTTCCTCCCCTTCCGCATCGCCCGCCAGGTCTGGACGGCCAGCACCCAGCTCGGACCCGACGGATCCTGGCGCCCGGTCTCCGCCGCGCCCCTCACGGCCTGGTGGGTGGTCTGGGTCCTCGCGGCCTGCGTCGACCGCGTCTTCGCGCAGATGTACAAACGGGCCGAGACCCCCGAGGCCGTGCGCGACGCCTCCGCCGTCGGCGTCTTCTCCGACCTGCTCATGGTCGCCGCCGCGGTGCTCGCCGTGCTGTTCGTCCGCAAGCTCACCGCCCTGCAGAACACCAAGGCCGTGCAGGGCCCGTACGCCGCCGTCTGAAGGTCAGCCGGCCGCCGGCTGCGGGGCGGTGACGGCGAACTCGCACCACACGCGCTTCCCGCCGCCCCGGGGCTCCACGCCCCAGGCGTCCGCGAGCTGTTCCACCAGGAGCAGCCCGCGTCCGGAGACCGCCCAGTCCCCCGCCTCACGGCGCCTCGGCAGGGCGCTGCTGGAGTCCTCGACCTCAACGCGGATCCGGCCCTCCGCCGTCAGCCGCATGCCGAGCTCGGCGGGGCCGTCGGTGTGGACCAGGGCGTTGGTCATCAGCTCGTCCGCCGCGAGTTCGATCTCGTCGGCCCGGTCCCCTGCTCCCCAGGCGGCCGCGGCCGCTCGGATCAGGTGCCGGGCCATCGCCGGGGCTTCCGGATCGCCGGGGTCCAGCCGGTGGTGCAGCGGGCCGCCGCCGCGCCCGGTGGGCGTGCCGCGGCGGCGCAGGACGAGCAGGGCCATGTCGTCGCCGCCTCCCGAGTCGCCGACCAGGTCGCACAGGACGTCGGCCAGTTCCTCCACATCGACCGGGCCGCCGCGGACCGCGTCCATGAGCTCCCGCATGCCGGTGTCGAAGTCCGCCCCGGGCCGTTCGACCAGCCCGTCCGTGCACAGCAGCAGGGTGTCACCGGGGTGCAGCTCGATGCTGGTGACCGGGTAGCCGGAGCCGCTGCCGGACTGCTCGCGGGGCGGCAGCCCGAGCGGCAGCCCGCCGGCCACCTGGACCCGGTGGCAGCTGCCGTCCCCGCGCCGCACCACCGGGTCGAGGTGGCCGGCGCGGACCATCCGGAGCATCCCGCTGGTGAGGTCCACTTCCGCGTACGTGCAGGTGGCGAACCGTTCGGTCTGCAGCTCGCGCAGGAAGGCGGAGGCCCGTGCCATGGCGGTGCCGGGGGTGTGCCCCTCGACGATGTAGGCGCGCAGCACGATGCGCAGCTGGCCCATGACGGCGGCCGCGTCCGTGTCGTGGCCCTCCACGTCACCGATCATGACCCCGACGCGGCCTTCGCCGAGCGGGATCACGTCGTACCAGTCGCCGCCGATGTCCCGCCCCATCCGGGCGGAGCGGTAGCGCACGGCGATCAGCGCGCCCGGCACGTCGGGGATCCGGCGGGGCAGCATGGCCCGTTGGAGGCCCTCCGCCAGGTCGTGCTCCTGCTCGAAGAGCATGGCGCGCTGGAGGCTCTGCGCGATGCCGCTGCCGAGCGCCATCAGCAGGTTGCGCTCCTCGGCGGTGAAGTCCCCGTCGCGGGTGTAGAGCAGCCCGAGCGCCCCGATGGGCCGCCCCTGGGCGATCAGCGGCAGGTAGACCCCGCTGCGCACGGACAGCGGCTCGATGTACGGCCACAGCTGCGGGTAGCCCAGCTGGAACTCCTCCCGTGAGGCGAGGTAGACCGGCTGCATGGTGCGTACGGCCTCGCTCATCGGGAGCTGCGCGTCGATCCGGGTGTACTCGATCTCGGGCACGTACGAGCCCAGCTGGCCCTCCGCGACCAGGTGGATGCGACCGCCGTCGACGACGCCCAGCATCACGCTGACGGCGCCGAGGTGGCCGAGGGCCTCCGGATCCTTGAGGACGTCGGTCACGTCGTTGACGGTGCGGGCGTGGGCGAGGATGGCCGTGGTCCGTTCGACGACGCCGGTCATCCGGCGCCGCCCCTCCGCGCGCTCCCCGGCGGCGCCGGGCTCCCCGGGGTCGTGGGCGGCGTCGCGGAGGATTCCGATGACCCGGTACGGGCGCCCGCCCGGGTCTCGCATGATGTGCCCCTGGATGTGGAGCCAGGCCAGGGTTCCGTCCCGGCGGCGGCCGCGGACGTAGGCCCCGTAGTGGCTGTGCCCGTCCTCCAGGGCCTGCGCGACCCGGGCCTCGAGGCGGGCCTCGTCGGCGGGCGGGATGCGGGGGCGCAGCCCGGCGGTGGTCCCGTCGAACTCGTCCGGGCGCAGGTCGATGACCTCGAGGGCGGTGGGATCGAGGAACATCCGTCCGCTGTCGAGGTCCCAGTCGAAGGTGCCCATGCGGTTGAGCGCCAGGCTTGTGTCCGGCCGCGCGGGCCAGTCGACCTCGGGATTCCGTCCCCACTGGGCCATGCAGCCAGCGTCTCACTCCCCGCGGCCTTTCTCCTCATATCGCCCCCGAGCGGCGAAAACGGCCGGGCCCGGCCGAGGAGCCCGGCCTGATCGGAGAGGCGCCCTAGTCCTCCGGCGGGGTCGCGTCGTGGACCAGCAGGGCGATCTGGACGCGATTGTTGAGGTGCAGCCGGGTCAGGATCCGGGAGACGTGCGTCTTCACGGTCGGCAGGGCCAGGTGCAGTTCGCGCCCGATCTCCGCGTTGGACAGGCCGCGCCCGACCGCCAGCGCCACCTCCCGCTCCCGTCCGGCCAGCAGCGCCAGCCGTTCCCGGGCCGCGGCCGCCCGGGTGTCCTGGCCGGTGCCGGCCGCCACCCGGTCGATGAGCCGGCGGATGACCGCGGGCGAGAGCACCGGGTCTCCGGCGGCCACCGCCCGGATCGCCGTCACGATCTCGTGCGGCGGGGTGTCCTTGAGGACGAAGCCGGCCGCCCCGGCCCGCAGCGCCCGCAGGACGTGCGCGTCGGTGTGGAAGGTGGTCAGGACCAGCACCTCGGGCGCGCCGGGCCGGGCCCGCAGGGCCTCGGTGGCGGCCAGTCCGTCCACGCCCGGCATCCGGATGTCCATCAGCACCAGGTCGGGGCGGTAGGAGGTGACCAGCGCGGGCACCTCGGCGCCGTCCGCTGCCTCCGCGACGAGCTCGATGTCCGGGGCGCCGCCGAGCATGAGGCGCAGCCCGGCCCGGACGATCGCGTCGTCGTCGACCAGCAGTACCCGGATCACCCGCGCCCCTTCCCTGTGTTCAGTGCTGCCAGGGTAGCCACGCGGCCACCCGGAACCCGCCGTCCGCGGGGCCGGCCGTGAGCTCGCCGCCCGCGAGCCGGGCCCGCTCGGCCAGTCCGATCAGGCCCTGTCCGCCGCCCGCGCCCGGCCCGCGGTCCGGACCGGGCCCCGGAGCCGGACCGGGCGGCCGGTCGCTGCGCACCTCCACCGTCAGCCGCTCCCCCGGGACCCCCGCCACCCGCACCCGGACCGTCGCACCGGGCGCGTGCTTGCGTACGTTGGTCAGCGCCTCCTGCACGATCCGGTACGCGGTGCGCCCCGCGAGCGGCGGCGGGGCGGGCCCCTCCGGGGGCCCGGCCAGCTCGATCCGACCGCCCGCCGCCCGGACCTCCGCCACCAGCCGCTCCAGGTCCGCCAGTTCCGGTTGCGGCCGCTCCCGCTCCGCGGTGTCGGTGCCCGTTCCCGACCGGAGCACTCCGATGACCTCGCGCAGGTCGTGCAGGGCGAGGTGCGCGTTCTCCCGGATCACCCCGGCGGCCCGGGCGGTCTCCGCGGGCGGTGCGCCCGGGTTGTACTCGAGGGCGCCCGCGTGCACGCTCAGCAGCGACAGCCGGTGCCCGAGTACGTCGTGCATCTCGCGGGCGATCTCCTCGCGCACCTCCATCCGGACCCGCTGGGCCCGCGACTCCGCGTCCGCCTCGGCCAGTTCGGCGCGTTCCCGCAGCGAGGCGATCAGCTGCTGCCGGGACCGCCGGAACAGGCCCCAGCCGAGGGACCCGGCGATCAGGGCGAAGTACGTGACCGCCGGGCCCGCCCGCTCGTCGGACATGCCGGGCAGCCGCCACAGGAAGAGCGGGAGCGGGGCGAAGGCCAGGGCGGCCACCCAGGCCGTGATCCGCCAGGGCCGGCTCGCGGCCACCGTGAACACCGCCACCAGCGCCGGGCCGGTCAGATAGTGCGCCTGTGTGCCCGCCAGCAGGAGCACCACCGCGAGCTGCACCGGCCAGCGCCGCCGCAGCAGCACCGCCGCGCAGGCCAGCCCGCCGGCCGCCTGGTCGGCGGCGCGCCAGGCGGGTCCGATGCTGTCGGCCACCGGGATGGACTGCGAGCTGACGGCCGCGAAGCAGGCGGCGAAGAGGACGAGAGCCAGGTCGGCGGCCCAGTCCCGGCGGGTGCGGGAGATCCGCCGGAGCCGGGGGATCCGGTGGATGCCGGGGATGCGGGGGAAGCGGCGCATGTCCCGGAAATCTACGCGGGCCCGGCGGTGGCCGGACCTCCGCGCGGCCAACCGGATACTTAAGTACCCCTCGCCGGCGCCCAACGGCCGATCCGCCGCCCGAGCCCGCCCGCCTACCGTCGGGGCATGACCTCAACCACACCCGGATCCCCCGCGACGGCCCTGTCGGGGCTGATCGGCTTCGTCCTCGTCGTCGGCGGCGCGAGCGGCCTGCTGCACGAATGGCTCGGTTGGTTCCACTTCATGGGCTTCGTCCGCTTCCTGGTCCCGGAGGGTTACGAGCCCTACGGCTACGGGGTGATGGTGGCGCTCGGGATCGCGGTGGGCGCGGCGGGCGACTCGCTCGCCGGACGGCGGCGTCGGTAGGGGCCGCCTCCCCGCGGGGGGCGGCCCCTACTGGCCCCTTACAGGCCCGACGGGCTGCTACTCCTCAGGCCGGTCGGGGTCGGGTTGGGCCGGTCCGGGCTCCTCGGGGGCGGGGGCCTCCGGGCTGGGCTCCGCGGGGGCGGGCTCCTCAGGGCTGGGGACGACCGGCGGCGGCGGAAGCGGCACCGAGGGCGCCGGAGTCGGAACCGGGGCCGGCGGCACCTCCGCCTCGGGTGTGGTCGGCGGCGGGGACTCCGGTTCCACCGACCGCGGTTCGGTCGGCGGCACGGAGGTGGCCGGCGGGGTCGCCTCGGTCGGGGACGGCGTGGGCGACGCGGCGGGTGACGCGGACGGGGACTCCGGCGAAGGGGACGCCGTGGGCGACTCCTCCCTCGACGGGGTCGGCGATGGCGTCTCGGACGGGGTCTCGGAAGGTGCCTCGGACGGGGTCTCGGACGGGGTCCTGGACGGCGTCTCCGACGGAGTCACGGACGGGGTCCTGGACGGCGTCTCCGACGGGGTCCCGGAAGGCGTCCGCGAGGGCGTTCCCGACGGCGTCGGCGACCCGGTCGGGGTCGGCGTCGGCGTCAACGGCGAGCCGGTGGGCCTGGTCGGCGTGGGGAACGACGGAGTCGTCGTGGTGATCGGCGGAGTCGGGAACACGGGCGGCGGCACCCGCCGGTCGGGCCGGCTGGGACGGTCGCCGGGGACCCGCTCGTACCAGTGCCCGTTGCCCTGGTCGTAGATCACGAAGTTGTTCACGATGGTCACCGACGGTGCGATGACGACGACCCGCGCGGGCTGGTACGTGTTCCACACCTGCCCGAAGCGCTTCGGGTTGGCCCTGAGTGCCACCGGCGGCCCGAGCGGGTTCCCGCACGCGCACCGCACCCGCGGCACCCCGCGGTCGTCCACCAGCACGGCCGTTCCGGCCTGGAGCACCGCCTGGTAGGAGGTGGCCTTGCCGTCCCGGAAGCCGTGGTTCGTGACCCGGGTGTCCAACCGCAGCTGCATCGGGGTGAGCGAGCGGAGGTAGCCGGGGACGGCCGCCGGCTGGATGCCGAGGGCCGAGGCGAAGGCGCTGTTCCGGTCCGGCTGCGCGGACAGCACCCGGATCTGCTTCTCGACGTCGCAGCTGGCGACGTTCCTGGTGCCGCTGTACACGCCCGGCGAAGCGCCGTTGACGGTCCGGGTGCCCGAGGGGGCCGTGGTGCCCGGCGCCCTGGTCGCGGGCCGCGTACCGGTCTCGGGGGGCCTGCCCGTCTCGGGCCGCTTGCCGGTCTCGGGCGGCTTGCCGGTCTCAGGGGGCCTGCCGGTCTCGGGAGGCTTCCCCGTCCCGGTCGGCGGTGGGGTCTCCGGGGGCGGCGGGGCCTCGCTCACCGCGGTGGACTCGGTGAACGGGTCCGGGCCCGAGGCGGCCACCGGCTGGAGGAACACCTCGCCGCCCTCGGCCGTCCCGGAGGGCCTGGTCAGCACCACGGCCAGGGCCACCGCGGCCGCCACCGCGACGAGCGCGGTGGCGAGCCGGGGTACGGACCGCCACCACGGGCCCTTGGCCGGGCCGCCGGGGCCGCCGGGGCCGCCCGCGCCACCGGGCCCACCGGGCGGCGCGGAAGGGGGTGGAGGCGGCGGAGGAGGCCCTTGCTGCCCGCCCGAGAGCGGGCCTGACGGCGGCCCGGTGGGGCGCTCTGACGAGGGCGGTCGGCCGGAGGGTTGCGTGGTCACGGGCTCTCCTTCACAGGAGGAGTGAGTTCCCTGCGGACCATTGTGTGCGCCGTCCGGGTGGTGCCCGCAAGCCGAGAGTGCCACGGTTGCAGGGTGAGCCAGACACCGAGATCACCGTCGTCCGGGGGCTCCGCGGGGGCATGGCGTGACGCCCTCGTCGCCGTCGTCGCGGCCTTCGCGGTGATGACCGCGGTCGCCGCGGCCGGCCTGGCGTTCGCGGGCGCGGGCGATCTGCCCGGCGGCGCGTTCCCCCGGGTGGTCGCCGCGGTCGTCGTGATGGCGGCCGGCGGTTCGGTCGAGGTGTCGGGCGGAGCCGGATTCCTGGCGGGGGCGAACGCGAACCTGTCGGTGCTCCCGCTCTCGGTGAGCCTGGCCGGCGCCCTCACCGCCGGCTACTGCTTCCTGCGTCCGCTGCACAACCGTGCGGTCGCCCGGCCCCGCGAACTCCTCGGCCGGGCGGTCCCGTTGATCGTCCTGTGGCTCCTCGCACTGACCGGCGCGGGCTACCTCGCCCGGCAGACGTTCGGGCTCACCACCGGCGACTCCCCCATCGGAGTGATCGGCGAACTCCTCGACTCCGCCCCGACGGTGGGGTTCCGGGCCAACCTGCCCGCCACGATCCTCTTCGGACTGCTGTGGATCATCGGCCTGTTGCTGGTGGCCCTGCTGGTCTCCCGCCGCGCACCGCTCCCGGCCGGGCTGGTCCGCTTCCACGCCGCGGTGCGCCCCGCCGCCTTCGCCACGGTCGTGCTGCTGCTGGCGTACGTCGTCCTCGGCATCGGGGTCGGCGTGGTCGTGGCCGCCACCCAGGGCCACGCCGCCCGGACCCTGGCCGTGATCCTGCTGGGCCTGCCGAACCTGGTCTGGCTCGCGCTCACCCTGGGCTTCGGCGGTGCCTGGGAGGGCCGGGTGGAGGGCCCGTTCGGGCTGCCGATGCCCCCGTTGCTGGACCACGTCCTGCGCGGCTCCGACCTGTCCTCGGTCGACGTGGCCTCGCTCGCCGAGCGGGACTCCCGCGCCTGGTGGCTGGTGGCGGTGGCCGCGGTCCTGCTGCTCTGCACCGGCGTACTGGCGGCCGTACGCTCCCCCGCGCACGTCCGCCCCTGGCAGCACGCGCTGCACCTGGCGGTGGCCCTGGCCCTCGCGACGCTGATGGTCTGCCTGCTGGCGCGGGTCCAGGCCCAGTTCGGCCTCTCCCTCCTGGGGATCGGCGACGAGGACGGCCTCGGCGGCAGGGTGGAGCTCCTGCCGGTCCTGTGGCGCACGGTCGGCCTCGCCCTCCTGTGGGGCGCGGTGGCGGGCTTCCTGGGCGCGCTCCTGGCCCGGCCGGTGCGCCACCGCGGCCGCGTCGACGAGCCCGCCGCGGCCCCCCGCCCTTGACGCCGGGCCGGCGCCACCGCCGCGCCCTTGGCGGAGTACCTCAGGCGTCCCGTCCGAACACCGGGAGCGCCCACGCCGGAGGAGGCGGGGGCGCGGTGTCCGGCGGGGGCGCCGGGCGGGGCGGGGGGCCGGCGGACGCGCCGGCGAGGCGCAGCGCTCCGGTGAACTCCAGGCAGGTGCTCCAGCGGTCCTCCGGGGACTTGGCCAGCGCCTTCGCCAGGACCTCGTCCAACGCCTCGGGCAGCCCGGGCCGCCGCGAGGACAGCGGCGGTGGCGCGTCGTACTGGTGGGCCCACAGCAGGGCCATGTCGTCGTCCCGCTCGAACGGCGGGCCGCCGGCCAGGGTTTCGTAGACCACGCAGGCGAGGCTGTACACGTCGCACCGGCCGTCCACCGGCTTGCCGGAGATCTGCTCCGGCGCCACGTAGTCCAGGGTCCCGACGAACTGCCCCACGCTGGTGAAGCCGGTCAGGGACAGCGACTTCTTCGTCAGTCCGAAGTCCGTGAGGTACACGTGCTCGGGGTGGTCGCTGTCCGTGCCCCGTGCGACGAGGATGTTGCCCGGTTTGACGTCGCGGTGCACGAGGTCGTGGTCGTGCGCCGCGTCCAGCGCCGAGGCGACCTGCCCGGCGATCCGGACGGCCGTGTCCACCGGGAGCGGCCCGGCGCGGTTCAGCATGGCCCGCAGGTCCTGCCCGGGGACGTAGCGCATCGCGATGTACAGCAGCCCGTCCGTCTCGCCCGCCTCGAAGACGGGCACGATGTGCGGGTGGTCGATGGCCGCGGCCACCTTCGACTCGTACGCGAACCGCTGCCTGAAGGTGTCGTTCCGGGCCAGTTCGGGGGCCAGCAGCTTCAGCGCCACCGTACGGTCCAGGTTCAGGTCGCGCGCCCGGTAGACGACGGCCATGCCGCCGCGTCCGATCTCGCTCTCCACCACGTATCCGGCGATGCGTTTGCCCCGCAGGTCGGAGGGGCGCCCGCCGACCGGATCCGGCGTGGCCATCACTCGCCGCCGTGCCCGGGCTTGTCGACGATGCGGGTCGGGGCGTGCCCCATCTCCGGTTCGGGCTCCACGTCGAGCTGTACCGCGACCGGATCGGGCGCCGAAGCCTCCGCGGGCGGGGTCGCGGGCGGCGAGGCCGGTGCGGGCGGGGTGCCCGGTCCGAGGGGTGCTCCCGGTCCGGCGACGGCCGCGTAGGTCATCATCCGGGACCCGTCGCCGTACATCCACCGGCCCGCCGACTCGTCGTACAGCCACACGGACTCCCCGTCGATGACGATCCCGGCGCGCAGGCCCCGTACGGACCGCCGGAAGGCATCGCTGTCCGTGCGCCCGGCGGCGAGTTCGGCGACGGCCCGCCGGTAGCGGTCCAGGGACGCGGCGCCGCGGTCGAGCTGGGGTCCGGGGTCCTCGGCGCGTCCCGGGGGGCGTCCTGCGGCGGTCGGCGGCGGCTGCGGTACCGAGACCAGCAGGCGGCCGTCCACCCAGGCGGACCAGCCGTTGGCGCACAGGACCTCCCCCCAGTCGCCGCGCCGGGTCAGCAGCTGTACGGGGAGGAAGGCGTCGAGCGGCACGGTCGGGCGGGAGGCGTCCGGGGTCTCCCAGGCGGGCAGGCCCTCCTGGGGGACGATGTGGGTGGGGTGGAAGTCCGCGACCCCCTCGGAGAAGCTCATTTCCGCGGCTGCTTCCGCATGACGGCCGGCTCGTGCCTGCGCAGCAGCCGGGACACCAGGACGCCGAAGAGCACGGACAGGACCGGCAGCATGGAGATGCTGATCAGCCACACGCCGGCCTCGTGCCGGAAGATCGGGTCCTGGGTGAGCCGGCCGGGGACGATGGCGCCGAGCCCGATGGTGCCGCCCATCGCGCCCATCGCCCACCGGGCGGGCGCGAGCCAGGCCACCTGTTCGAGGACGGCGACGTCGTAGAGCTTCAGCAGGGTGCCGCAGAAGACGACCTGGACGATGGCGAGGAGGACCAGCAGGGGCATGGTGACCTCCTCCTTGCGGACCAGGGCGGAGATCAGCAGTCCGAGCATCATCGCGGTGAAGGACAGCAGGGCGACGGCGAGGGTGATCTCGATCAGCGGTGGCAGGATGATCCCCTTGCCGTCCGGGGCGTTCAGTTTCACTCCGCCGAGGGCCACGAGGGTCAGCACCACGGCCTGGCCGACCGTGATCGTGCCGAGTACCACCACCTTGGACATCAGGTAGGCGGAGCGGGACAGCCCGACGGCGCGTTCGCGCTGGTAGATCACGCGTTCCTTGACGAGTTCGCGCACCGCGTTGGCGGCGCCGGTGAGCACGCCGCCGATGGTCAGGATGAGCAGGGCGTTCAACGCGGTCTCGGCGGTGAGGGTGCTTCCGGCGAGCGCGCGGGCCATGGCGCCCATCATGAACGGCAGCGCGACCATGATCACGAGGAAGGTGCGGTCGGCGCCGAGCACGGCGGCGTACCGGCGGATCATGGTGGACAGCTGGGAGCCCCAGCTCTGCGCCTTGGGCGGGGGCAGCGGCGCGGCCCGGGCGGGCCCCGCGGCCGCGTCGGCCGGTCCGGTCCCGCGCGCGGTGGCGTCGTGGACGTAGCGGCGGTGGACGGGCGAGGCGCGGTAGGCCCCCGCCCAGTCGCGGCCCTGCTGGGTCTCGAAGGCCTCGAAGGCCTCCGGCCAGTGGTCGAAGCCGAAGAAGTCGAGGGCCTCCTGGGGCGGGCCGAAGTAGGCCACGCGCCCGCCGGGGGCCAGGAACAGCAGCCGGTCGCAGACGTCGAGGCTGAGCACGCTGTGGGTGACGACGATGACGGTGCGGCTGTCGTCGGCGAGTCCGCGCAGCATGTGCATGACCGAGCGGTCCATGCCGGGGTCGAGGCCGGAGGTGGGTTCGTCGAGGAAGAGCAGGGACGGCTTGGTGAGCAGTTCCAGGGCGACGGAGACGCGTTTGCGCTGGCCGCCGGAGAGGCTGTGGATGGGCTGGTCGGCGCGCTGGACGAGGCCGAGCTCCCGGATCACCTCGTCGACCCGGGCCTCGCGCTCGGCTTTGGCGGTGTCCTGCGGGAAGCGCAGTTCGGCGGCGTAGACGAGGGCGCGGCGGACGGTGAGCTGGGCGTGCAGGATGTCGTCCTGGGGGACGAGGCCGATGCGGCTGCGCAGTTCGGCGTAGTCGCGGTAGAGGTCGCGGCCGTCGTAGAGGACGGTGCCGCGGTCGGCGGGGCGCAGGCCCGTCAGCGCGCCGAGCAGGGTGGACTTGCCCGCACCGCTGGGGCCGACGACGGCGAGCAGGCATTTGGCGCCCACGGGGAAGGAGACGCCGTCCATCAGGGTCTTGCGGCCCCGGTCGACGGCGACGGTGAGGTCCTGGACGTCGAGGGAGACCTCGCCCGTGTCCACGTACTCCTGGAGCTGGTCGCCGACGAGGCAGAAGGCGGAGCGGCCGATGCCGACGATGTCCCCCTCGGCCAGGCGGGCGGCCCCCTCGATCCGGGCGCCGTTGAGATAGGTGCCGTTGTGGCTGCCGAGGTCGGCGATCTCGTAGCTCCCGTCGGCCAGGGCGCGGAGTTCGGCGTGGCGCCGGGACACGATGAGGTCCTCGATGACGAGGTCGTTGTCGGGGCCTCGGCCGATCTTGACGGCGGCGCGGGCGAGCAGCGGGCGTATGGTCGTCGGCTGCCGGAAGGTGCCGGTCATGCCGGGGTTCGAGATCCGGGAGGGGCGGGCCGATCCGGCGGGTGCGTCGACGAGGACGGCGCGCGGGCCGTCCTCGGCGCTGCCGAAGCGCAGCTCGCTGCCGGGGCCGACGATCCATTCGTGGATGCGGTGGCCGTCGGCCCAGGTGCCGTTGGTGCTGCCCTCGTCCTCGACCGTCCAGTGGTCGCCGTCGGGACGCAGCACGGCGTGGTGCCACGAGACGCGGGCGTCCTCGAGGCAGATCTCGCAGAGGGGGTCGCGGCCGACGTGGTAGTTCCGGCCCGGGCTCATCCGTGTGGAGCCCCGGTCGGTCTCCAGAACGAGCTCGGGTGCGGTCGGCACACCGGGGCGCTGGACCATGAGCAGATTTTCCCACGATCCGGGCGACGCGGCACCGGTCGGGCATCACCGCAGGTCAGAGGCCTCTTATGGGTAATGACAACGGTCCCCGTTGCAGCCTTTGCCCATCTCGCCCGGGTGCGCTTCACTTCACGCGACGGAACCGAACAAACGGGGGACGCCATGAGTGGGCACGACCACGGAACCGCGATCGACCATGCGCACGACCACGGCCGCGCGCCCGACGAGGGCGCCGGCAAGGGCCACGGCCACGCCGGGCACAGCCACGGCGTGTCGGCCGACGCCGACCGCCGCTGGCTGGCCATCGCACTCGGCCTGATCGGCACGTTCATGGCCGTCGAGGTGGTCATCGGCGTGGTGGCCAACTCGCTGGCCCTGATCTCCGACGCGGCCCACATGCTGACCGACGCCGTCTCGATCGTCCTCGCGCTGATCGCGATGCGGCTGGCGGCCCGGCCGGCGCGCGGCGGCTTCACGTACGGCCTCAAGCGGGCGGAGATACTCTCCGCCCAGGCCAACGGGCTGACGCTGCTGCTGCTGGCGGTGTGGCTGGCGTACGAGGCGGTGCGCAGGCTCATGGACCCGCCGCCGGTGGAGGGCGGGCTGGTGGTCGTGACGGCGCTGGCGGGCATCCTCGTCAACATCGCCGCGGCCTGGTGCATCTCGCGGGCCAACCGGTCCTCCCTCGCCGTCGAGGGCGCCTACCAGCACATCCTGAACGACCTGTTCGCGTTCATCGGGACCGCCGTCGCCGGCCTGATCGTGCTGACCACCGGATTCCGGCAGGCCGACGCGATCGCCACCCTCGTGGTGGTGGTGCTGATGGTCAAGGCGGGCTACGGGCTGGTCCGCGAGTCCGGCCGGATCCTCCTGGAGGCCGCCCCCGCCCATGTGGACCCGGACGCGGTGGGCGACCGGCTGGTCGGGCACCCGCCGGTCACCGAGGTGCACGACCTGCACATATGGACCATCACCTCCGGGCAGGCGGCCCTGTCGGCGCACGTGCTCGTGGAGCCCGCGGGCGACTGCCACGCGGTGCGCCGGGACCTGGAGCGGCTGCTGGCCAAGGAGTACGGGATCACCCACACCACCCTCCAGGTGGACCACGTGCAGGACGTGCTGCTCACGGTCGGCCGCTCCGGTCAGCAGCCGCGGGACGCGCACTGCGCGGACGCCCACGGCCCGGTCCACCGCGAGGGCCCGCACGACCACTGACGGCGCGTCGCCGGACACCGGCGGGTCCGGTCCATGGCCTGCCGCCGTACGGGGCATACATGGACCCATGACGCACAAGCGCAGTGCCGGACTGCTCCTGTTCCGCCGAACGGGTGAGGATGCCGACCCCCGGATCGAGGTCCTCCTCGGCCACCTGGGCGGCCCGCTCTGGTCGGGGCGGGACGCCGGCGGCTGGGGCATCCCGAAGGGCGAGTACGAACCCGGCGAGACCCCGCGGAACGCGGCCCGCCGGGAGTTCACCGAGGAGATCGGGCTGCCGCCGCCGGAGGGCGAGTACCTTCCCCTCGGCGACGTACGGCTGACCAGCGGAAAACTGGTGACCGTCTGGGCGGTGGAGGCGGACCTCGACCCCGCGCTGATGGTGCCCGGGACCTTCACGATGGAATGGCCGCCGCACTCGGGGACCGTGCAGGAGTTCCCCGAGCTCGACCGGGTGGCGTGGTTCGACCCGTCCACCGCCCGGCAGAAACTGATCGCCTCTCAGGTTCCTTTCCTGGAACGCCTGTTGGAGGTGATCAAGGGCTGATACGCGTCGGCTTGTCAGCGGGTCCGGCTGCGTGCACATTGCACACATGACGAACGTCGTGCTGGTGGGAACCCTGGACACCAAGGGTGTGGAGTACGGCTGGCTGCGCGAAGGGCTGCTGCGCGCCGGCGTCGAAGTGGTACTGGTCGACACGGGGGTGATGGGCGAGCCCCGGGTGCCCGCGGACGTACCGCGGGAGGCGGTCGCCCGGGCCGCGGGAACGGAACTGTCGCAACTGCGTGCGGCCGCCGACCGGGGCGCGGCCGTCACCGCGATGGCCCGGGGCGCCGAGGCGACCCTGTTACGCCTGCACGCCGAAGGCCGGCTGCACGGGGTCCTCGCGATCGGCGGCAGCGGCGGCACCTCCATCGCCACCCGGGCGATGCGCGCCCTGCCGCTGGGCGTACCGAAACTGATGGTCTCGTCCATGGCGTCCGGCGATGTCTCGCCGTACGTGGGCTCCTCGGACATCACGATGATGTACAGCGTGGTGGACATCGCGGGGATCAACAGCGTCTCGTCGCCCGTCCTGGCCAATGCCGTGGAGGCGGTCGCCGGGATGGCGAAGGCCTTCGCCCGCGCCTCGCTGGACCCGCGCCGCGCCCCGCGGCTGGGCGCGGGCGACCGCCCGCTGATCGCGGCGAGCATGGCGGGTGTGACCACGACCGGGGTGGACGCGGCCCGTGAGCGGCTGACCGAACTGGGCTACGAGGTCCTCGTCTTCCACGTCAGCGGGTCCGGCGGCCGCACCCTGGAGACGCTGGCCGGCCAGGGGGTCTTCGCGGGCGTCCTCGACCTCACGCTCAGCGAGCTCGCCGACGACCTGTGCGGCGGCATCCTCACCGCCGGCCCCGACCGGCTCAGCGCCGCCGGGCGGGCCGGGATCCCGCAGGTGGTGAGCCTGGGGGCGCTGGACATGGTGAAGTTCGGCCCGATGGAGACGCTGCCCGACCGGGTCCGCCACCGGCGGGTCCGCGTGCACAACCCGTCCATCACGGTGATCCGCACGACCGAGGCCGAGTGCGCGGAACTCGGCCGCCGGGTCGCCGGCAAACTCCGTGCGGCGACCGGCCCCACGGCCGTCTGCGTCCCACTGCGCGGACTGTCCACGCTCGGCGCCCCCGGCGGGCCCTACCATGACCCCGGCGCGGACCGGGCCTTGTTCTCGGCGCTGCGCGACGGCTTGCGGGGCAGCGCCGCCCGGCTCTACGACTACGACACCCACATCAACGACCCGGCCTTCGGACGGGCCGCCGCCGACCGGCTGCACGCCATGATCGGAGCGGTGTCGGTCGCGGCCTGAGACACGCCACGCGGTGGGGAACCGGCCGTGGCTCGAACCACGTCCCATGTGACGCCCCGACCTGGGGCGCACACGGGCGGCGGAACCACGGCCGGCAGGGGGGCGGAAGACGATGAAGGACACCCGGACGGCATGGGCGGTCCCCGGATACACGGAGGTCCGGGAGCTGGGTGCGGGCGGCAGCGGGCGCGTGGTGCTCGCCGTGCACGACGGCACGGGCACGGCGGTCGCGGTGAAGTACCTGAGCGACCGGCTGCGCGAGGACCCGGCCTTCGTCGGCGAGTTCCGGGCGGAGGCCCGGCTGCTGGGCGGGCTGCGCTCGCCCTTCGTCGTGGGCCTGTACGAGTACGTGGAGTCGCCCGCCGGCGCGGCCATCGTGATGGAGCTGGTGGACGGCATCTCGCTGCGCGCCCTGCTCCGGCAGTCCGGGCAGGCGGACGCCGAGGCCGCCCTGGTGGTGCTGAAGGGCTCGCTGCTCGGGCTGGCGGCCGCGCACCGGGAGGGCGTCGTCCACCGGGACTACAAGCCGGAGAACGTCCTGGTCTCGGCGGACGGCTCCTCGAAGCTGGTGGACTTCGGGATCGCGGCCGGGCGCGGGACCACCCCGGGCGTGGCCGGCACCCCCGCCTACATGGCCCCCGAGCAGTGGCAGGGCCGGCCCGCTTCCCCCGCCGCCGACGTGTACGCGGCGACGGCGACCTTCTTCGAGTGCCTGACCGGGCGCAAGCCCTACGACGGGGAGAACTTCGCGGAGCTCGCCGTGCAGCACATCGAGGCGCCCGTGCCGGAGACCGAGGCCCCCGAGCCCGTGCGCCCGCTGATCCGGCGGGGTCTGGCCAAGCAGCCCGAGCAGCGGCCGGAGAACGCCGAGGCCTTCGTTGCGGAGCTGGAGCACGTGGCCCTCGCGGCGTACGGGCCGCAGTGGGAGGAGCGCGGGCAGCGCAAGCTGGCGGCGGTGGCGGCGCTGCTGCCACTGCTGTTCCCCTCCGCGGGCGGCGCGGCCGAGGGCACCACCGCGGTGGCCACGACCACCCTGAGCAGCGGATCGGGCTCCGGCTGGGCCCCGGGCCGGCGCGGCTGGCTGGCGGCGGGGGCGGCGCTGATCCTGGGCACCGCTCTGGTGCTCACGACGGACGCGATCGGCGCGTCGCCGGACGGGGCCTCCGCCCTCAGCGCGTTCGCCACGACGAGCGCGGCCCCTCCCGGCTCCCCTGCTCCGGGCCCGGCCGCGTCCCCTTCCGCGTCGCCGAGCCCGAGTCCCTCCGCGTCGGCGAGCCCCTCGCCGTCCGCGTCCGCGTCGGCGTCGCCCTCGCCGTCGGTGTCGGGATCGGCCTCGCCGAGCCCCACACCGTCCCCGAAGCCGACCGTCAGCTGGTCGCCCACGCCCACTCCGAGTCCCACGCCGACGCTGCGGGTCACGAGCGTCGACGTCTCGCTCAGGACGGGGGTCTACCGGGGCGACGCGACCATCTCGGTCGCGGCCACGGGCACCGGGCCGGTCACCGTCGTGGTCGAGTGGTTCCTCGGCAGCCGGCAGGGCGACTACTCGGTACCCGACGGCACGGAGACCTTCGTCGTGCAGTCCGGCTCGCTCGCCCCGGTGGTGAAGTCCCACGCGTTCACCCGCGACCGCGGCTGCTACGGCGGTGTCAGGGTGACGACCAAGCCCGCCGCGGGCAACAAGTCCGCGTCCGCCTCGCAGTACCTGCTGCGCTGCCAGGAGCCGCCCCGATGAGCGATCCCCGCGCCCCGCAGGACGACGACTACAGCGCCACCGTCCTCGGCAGCCACTGGTTCTCCGGCCCCCCGGCGGCCCCCGAGGTGACCCCCGACCGGGTCGAGGGATCGGTGCTCCGGTTCGGGCCCGGCGTCACGGCGGCCCTGCCCGCCCCGTTCCCGCTGACCGCCCCCGCCCCGCCCGCGCGGCCGCGGCGCGGCGCGGGCCTGCGGCGGTACGCCCTGGCCGCGGTCGTGCTGCTCGCGGTCCTCGCGTACCTCGGGTGGCAGCGGTTCGGTCCCGCGCTCGCCGTCCGGGACGTGGCCGTCACCACCGACCCCCGGGGCCCGGCCTGCGATGCGACCGCCGATGTGGTGGCCGTCGTACGGACCAACGGCCGGCCGGGGACCCTCTCCTACCGGTGGCTGCGCAGCGACGGCACGCGGTCCGAGCGGCTGACCGAGCGGGTGCCGCGGGGACAGGGCGAAGCGCGGCTGCACCTGCTGTGGACCTTCCGCGGCCCGGGGACCTACCCCGCGAAGGCCGAGCTCGAGCTGCTCTCGCCCGATCGGCACACCGCCGCGGTGGAGTTCACCTACCGCTGCGCCCCGTAGCGGGCGGCCGGATCCGGCTGCCCGTACCTCCCCCGCCGCCCTCCCCGCGCGTTCTCGTCCTTTCGGCCGGGGCGGCGGTGGCCGTCCGGCCGAAGCGCGCAGATCCGTCCGCTGGTTGACTCGAGGGTGTTGACGAGGGCGCTCAGGACGCCCTCCGGCACCCCTGCGTGTCACGTTCCAGCCGGCGAACACCCCAACCGGAGCGTGGCCGTCCCGCACGGATGCCAAGTCCGCGCGGGAGGCCCGCGGCCGCTTTGGGGAGTGGCCGCGGGCCGTTTCGCGTCCGGCCGCTCGGCCGTCCCGCCCCCCGCCGCAACCGGGGAGCGGAGTCCTTGTTTCCGCGGGGGCTAGAACCGGGCGTGGGCGGTGATGTCCGCCTCGAACTCGCCCGTCATCGCCGGGGTCACCGTCGGCCGGCACTGCCGGACCGCCGCGAGGTAGTCCTCGGTGGTCGCGCCGAGCTGCGCGGCCGAGGCGCCCCGGCCGCCCACCGCCTCCAGGTCACGTTCGAAGGACACCTGCGCCGCGATCCGCGCCGCGTGCTCGATGTCGGCCGGCGTGAACAGCTCGGTCGCCGCCACCAGGGCCGCCACGTCGACGTCCGCGCGGCCCGCCGTGTAGCGGGACCAGATCGCGGCGCGGGCCCCGGCGTCCGGGGTGCCGATCGGGATCAGGTAGTCGAAGCGCCCGGGCCGCAGGAACGCCGGGTCGAGGGAGCGGATGGAGTTGGTGGCGCACACCAGCAGCCGCTCGTCGCCCTCGCGGAAGCCGGGTATCAGCTTGAGCAGTTCGTTCGTCACCCCGTGGATCCCGCCGGGCTGTGCGGGCTCGGTGCGCACGGGCGCGATCTCCTCGACCTCGTCGATGAAGACGAGGACCCGTTCCAGCTCGGCGATCCGGGCGAAGGCGTCGCGCAGCGCCGCGGCCAGGTTGCCCTCGTCGGCGAGCCGGGACGGCAGCAGTTCCACGAAGGGCCAGCCGAGCCGGGAGGCGATGGCCCGGGCGAAGGTGGTCTTGCCGGTGCCGGGCGGCCCGAAGAGGGTGATGGCGCGCGGCGGCCGCACCCCGTGCGAGGCGGCGCGCTCCGGCTCGGCGAGCGGCAGCACCACGCGCCGTTCGATGAGGTCCTTCTCCCGCTCCATTCCCGCGACCTTGGCCCACAGGTCGCCCTGCAGGAAACGGCCGCCGAGGTCGTCGAGGAGACCCGCGGCCGGTCCGTGCAGCGGCTCCGTCTTCTCGAAGTAGGCGACGGCGGGCTGGCGGGTGTAGCCGGCGTTGAGCAGCCCCTCGCCGAGCAGGTCCTCCTCGGGCAGCACGTAGGCGATCCGGCCCACGCGGGCCGCGATGAGCCGCCGCTCCAGCTCGACGAGCAGGGCGCTGGCCAGGCCCCGGCCGCGCCAGCCCGCGGCGATCGCGATGCGCATGACCCAGGCCCGCTCCCCGGTGACGCAGGCGAGCGCCGCGCCGATCGGCACGCCCTGGTGGACGGCGACCACACAGGGCTGCCGGTCCGTGAGGGCGCTGATGCACTCGGCGAGCGAGAAGACGGACTCCTGGCCGAGTTCGGCCGTGGTGTCGATCAGGTGGACCACCGCTGCGAGATCGCTCTCGCGGTAGTCGTGGATGAGCCAGTTCACCGGGTACCGCCCCTCGTTCGTGCTCCTGCGGCGAGGCTAGGGGCGGGTGGGGCGCCGGCTCACGCTCCGCGGTGCACAACAGGCGGTCCGGAAACCGTCCGTGTCGTCCATAGACTGGTGGCTTCCGCCCGAACGCCAGACCGAGGAACACCAGCCCTTCATGCTTTGCCACATACCCGCGCCCCGACGCGGGCACCTCGTTTGGCTCCTCCCCTTCCTGTGGACCCTGGCGTTCGGTCTGTGGGGGCTCTCCCGCCAGGACAGCGTGTGGCGGGACGAGGCGGCGACCTGGCAGGTGGCCGGGCGGTCGGCGGGCGAGATCTGGGACATGCTCGGCAACGTCGACGCCGTGCACGGCCTGTACTACCTGCTGATGCACGGCCTCTTCGAGGTCTTCGGGGCGAGCACGACGACCCTGCGGCTGCCGTCCGTGCTGGCGGTCGCCGCCGCCGCCTCGTGCGTGGCGATCCTCGGGCGGCGGCTCGCCGGGTTCTGGGCGGGGCTCGGCGGCGGACTGGCCCTCGGGCTGCTGCCCGCCGTGCAGTTCCACCTGCAGGAGGGCCGGCCGTACGCGCTGGTCGCGGCCGGGGCCGGGCTGTCGACCCTGCTGCTGGTGTCGCTGCTGGGCCCGGAGGCCGCGCGGCCCGGGCGGCGGGTCCGGCCGCGCTGGACGGCGTACGGGATCACCGTGCTGGTCTGCGCCCTGCTGAACTGGCTGTCGCTGCTGGTCCTGCCCGCCCACGCGGTGACGCTGTGGTGGGTGCGGGCCGGGCGCGGGGCGTGGCTGCGGTGGGCGGCGTACGGCGCGGGCGCGGTGGCGGGTGCGCTGCCGCTGGTCCTGTTCAGCCGGGGGCAGTCCGACCAGGTCTCGTGGATACCGCCGCTGACCTGGCACATGCTGATCGGGCCCGGCATCCTGCTGGCGCTCGGCGGCCTCTGCGCGGGGGCGGACCGCCCCCGCCGGGGGCGGCTGTCGGCGGCGGCGGTCGGGCTGCCGCTGCTGGCGGTGCCCCAGCTGGGGCTGATCGGCATCTCGCTGGTCCAGCCGCTGTTCCTGGACCGGTACGTGCTGTTCTCCCTGCTGGGTCTGGCCCTGCTGGTCGGCGCCGCGCTGGGCGCCGCCGTGCGGGCCTGCGCACCCCGCTTCCCGAGGACCGGCCGGCTGGTCGTGCCGGGGGTGGCGGGGGTCGCCGCGCTGGCCCTGCTGCCGGTGGAGCTGGGCCAGCGGGCTCCGGCGAGCCGGGTCGACGACGTACTGTCGGTGGCCGGTGAGGTGGCGCGGCTCAAGCGGGACGGGGACGCGGTGCTGTTCGTCCCGGCCGCGCGCCGGGACACCGCGCTGGTCTCCCCCGGTGCGTTCACGGGGCTGGCCGACATCGCCCTGGCGAGCACCCCGGCCGCCTCGGGCACGCTCAAGGGCGAGGAGGCAGGTCCGGCCCGCATCCGGGAGGAGCTGCTCGGACAGCGGCGGGTGCTGCTGGTCACGGACGCGGCGGAGGTCGCGAAGGCTCCGTCGGCGGAGCGCGACAAGGCCAAGGCCGCCGTCCTGCGGGAGCGGTTCACGGTGGTGGAGGACCGGCAGGTCCGGGGCCGCCGGGTGACGGTGTACGAGCGGCTCGGTTAGGGCGCCCGGGCCGGGCGCCCGGCCTTCACACGGGGGCCACCGGCTTCACGGCGGGTCCACGATTCACAGCGGATTCATACGGAACATCGGGCTCCGGACATAGGTTCGCCGGGCAGGGTCGAAGCATGATCCACCGCTTGCTCCCCCAGCCCCGTGCCGTCGGCCGAGCGCGTGCCCGGCGGGCGTCCCGGATCCTGGCGGCGCTGGCCGCGATGGCCGCGCTGCTCAGCGTGGACGTGCCCGGCGCGGCCGCCGGGCTGCCGCTCGGCGTCACCGCGCGGGCCGCGCCGGACCCCGCGGCGGACCGGGTGGGCGCGCTGTTCGCCGGCGGGCTCGACGGCGGGCACTTCTGCACCGCCGCGGTGGTCCGCAGCGGCGGCCGCGACGTGATCGCCACCGCCGCGCACTGCCTGGAGGACCCGGACACCACCGTGTTCGCGCCGGGCTACCGGGAGGGCGAGGCCCCCTACGGCACATGGCGGATCACGGGGGTGTACGTGGCGCCGGGCTGGACGGACGGCGAGGACCCGGACGCCGACATCGCCTTCGCGACGGTGGCCCCGGCGGACGGCGGGCACTCCGAGCGGGTCGAGGACCTCGTCGGCGGCTTCCCGGTCGCCGCGGAGCAGGCGGCCGACGCCACCGTGACCGTCATCGGCTACCCGCGCGCCGAGGAGGCCCCGCTGCGCTGCGCGAACACCACCGCCCTGCTCTCGCCGACCCAGCGCCGCATCGAGTGCCCGGACCTCAGCGGCGGCACCAGCGGCAGCCCCTGGCTGGTGGACGGCGCCCTGGCCGGGGTGCTCGGCGGCTACGAGGGCGGCGGCACCGTGCCGGAGGTCTCGTACAGCGCGCTGATGGGCGACCAGGCGGTGGAGCTGTACCGCGAGGCGTCGGACGCCGGCTGACACCGCCCGCCGTACGCACCGCTCCGTGCGGGCGGCCGCGTACGGGCCGATCCGCGGGGGCGCCGCGTGCGCGCTAGTCCGTGACCGCGACCGGGGCCTCGAACCAGGCCGGCTCGTCGCGCAGCGCGCGGTGGATGCGGTCGAGCGCGAAGGGCTCCAGCGGCGGCAGGGCGTCCACCTCGAACCAGGCGACCTCCAGCGACTCGCTGTCGTTCACCCGCGCCTCGCCGCCGGTCGCCCGGCAGCGGAAGGTGATGTCCTGGAACTGGCAGACGTCGCCGTTGGGGTAGGTGACCGGCTCGAGCATCTGGACGAGGACCACGCGCTCGGGCACGCACCGCACGGCGGTCTCCTCGTACACCTCGCGCACGGCGGTCTCGGCGGGCTGCTCCCCCGGTTCGGCGATCCCTCCGACCACCGACCAGCGGCCGGTGTCCGAGCGCCGGCCGAGCAGCACCCGGCCCTCGTCGTCGACGACGATGGCCGTGACGCCGGGCAGCAGGAGCAGCCGGTGTCCGGCCGTGGCGCGGATCTCGCGGATGTATTCGGGCGTGGTCATCTTCCGACCCTAAGGCCCGGCCCCGGGCGCCTACGCCTCGGCCCGGCGGGCTCGGAGCCGGCGGGTCAGGGTCCAGCCGAAACCGGCGGCGGCGAGGAGCAGCAGCGCGTACTCGGGCAGCGGTCCGAGCCGGGTCGCGGGGGTCTCGGTGGAGCGCAGCGGGATCTCGGTGACCAGCGCGTCCGCCGTGAACATCTCCGTCTGCCGCTCGATGGTCCCGTCGGGGCGGATCACCGCGCTCACCCCGCTGGTGACCGGGACGAGGACGGTCCGGCTGTGCTCGACGGCGCGGATCCGGTCCATGGCGAGCTGCTGGTAGGTCATCTGGCTGCGGCCGAAGGTGGCGTTGTTGCTGGGTACGGCGATCACCTGGGCGCCGGCCCGGACGGTGGAGCGGACGGCGTCGTCGAAGGCGGCCTCGAAGCAGGTGACCATGCCGACGCCGCTGCCGGCCATGTCGAACACGCCGGGGTCCTTGCCGGGGCCGAAGTCGCGGCGGACCCGGTCCACGTCGGAGTTGAAGATCCGGACGAAGGAGCGCATCGGGATGCGCTCTCCGAAGGGCTGGATCTTGCGCTTGTCGTAGGTCGCGGTGGGGCCGCTCACCGGGTCCCAGAGGATCATCGTGTTGCGCAGCGGGCCGGTCTGCGGGGACACGACGGCGCCGATGGCCACGGGCACGCCGATCGCCTTGACCGCGTGGTCGATGACCTCGTAGGCGTCGGGCTGGGAGTACGGGTCGAGGTCGGAGGAGTTCTCCGGCCAGACCACGAAGTCGGGCTTGGGGGCGCGGCCCGCCTTGACGTCCTCGGCGAGCTGTTCGGTGCGCTTGGCGTGGTTGTCCAGGACCTGGCGGCGCTGGGCGTTGAAGTCGAGCCCCAGGCGCGGCACGTTGCCCTGGATCACGGCTGCCACGGCGGTGCCGTCCTCGGCGGCGTCGGAGACCAGCGGCCGGGCGGCGAGGCCGGCGCCGACGGGGGCGACGACGGTGAGCGCGGCCAGTGCGGCGGTGGCCCGGCGGGGGTGGTCGAGGGCGGTGCGCAGGGCTTCGTACAGCCCGAATCCGCAGAGGGCGACGGCGAAGGACAGCAGCGGGGTGCCGCCGACCGCGGCGAGCGGGGTGAAGACGCCGTCGGCCTGGCCGAAGGCGAGCTTGCCCCAGGGGAACCCGCCGAAGGGCACGCGGGCGCGCAGTGCCTCGCCGGCGACCCAGACGGCGGCGGCGAACAGCGGCCAGGCCGGAAGCCTGCTGACGAGGGCGATCCCCAGTCCGGTGAGGCCGATGAAGACGGCTTCGACGGCGGCCAGCGCCAGCCAGGGCACGGGGCCGACCTCCTCGCCGGTCCACACGAGGAGCGGCAGCAGGTAGCCGAGGCCGGCGAGGAGCCCGAGTCCGAAGCCCGCCCGGGCACGGCGGCCGCGCAGGCAGCCGGCGAGCAGGGCGAGGGCGAGGGGGGCCAGCCACCACAGGGGGCGGGGCGGGAAGCTGAGGTAGAGCAGCACTCCGGCGAGCGCGGCGAGCAGCGGGCGCACCAGCCGGCCGCCCTTCCGCTGCGCGGTTCCGGCGGGGCCGGCAGGGGGGAGGGCCGCGGGCTCCGAGGCGGCTGCCGGCCGGACTGCGGCGGAGGGGTCCGCGGGCTCGTTCCCGGCCGCGCGGGTGACACTGCTGCTCATCTGGCGGAGTGTACGTCGTGTGCGTCCGCGTCAGCGGGCAAGGGCCCGCAGGTGGGCGCGGATGACCCGGACGGCGTTCTCCGCGTCGTCGACGGTGACCGTGAAGAGCTTGCCGTCGTCGAGCCGCAGTTCCACGCCCTCACCGCGGCGGACGATGACCGCGGTGCCCTTCTCGGGGCGCCAGCGGTAGCCCCAGCCGCCCCAGTGCGTCGGGGTGATCCGGGGGACGAACTCGGCGGAGGCCACCTCCGCGAGGCGGATGGTGCGGCGCGGCAGCCCGATGTGGCCGCAGCGGACCACGAGGGCTTCCGAGTCGACGGTGACGGCCACGTGCACGAAGGCGAGGGTGCCGTAGAGGATGAGCAGCCCGGCGGCGAGGCAGCCGACCACGGACATGAGCAGCGGGACGATCCCGTTGGTCCAGGCGTTGTCGACGGCCAGCTGGATGCCGAGCGCCAGACAGGCGGCACCGGCCGCTGCGAGCAGCCACTGGGCGCGGTTGGAGGCCCGGCCCGTCCAGAGCGGACCCGGGGGGTGACCGGTCATGACTAGCAGCGTACTCACGTTCCGCATGTGCGCCACCGCCTCTCGCCCGGTCGGTCGGTGCATGGCGCGCCTGCCCGCGGTTGACCTCAACCAAACTTGAGGTCCGACGCTCCCGCGCACGACCGCACGGCGGGTCCGGGGACGGGCCGACGCGATGGCCGGCCGGGTCTCGGCAGCGCCGGGGGACGCCTCCCGGGTCAGGCCGGGCCGGGGAGGAGGCCCACCAGCGCGTCGCGCAGGGCCGGGCGGCGGGCGGTCATGAAGCGGTGCAGGGTCCGGGAGCCGAAGGCGACCCGCTGGGCGCTGCGGCGCCGCTCGGCGTCGTAGGCGAGCAGGGCGGCGGGGAGCCCGCCCGGCCCGTGCGCGGCGCCCTCCGCCGGCCCGTGCGCGGTGCCCTCCGCGACGGCGCGGGTCAGCGCTTCGGCGTCGAGCAGGGCGGTGCAGGCCCCCTGGCCGAGGTTGGGGGTCATGGCGTGGGCGGCGTCCCCGACGAGGGCCACCCGGCCGGCCGCGACGAAGGCGGGCAGCGCCGGGTACAGGTGGCGCATCTCGTAGCGGATCCAGGTCGCGGGGTCGGTCTCCGCCAGGACCCGCGGGATCGGGTCGTGCCAGTCGGCGAAGGCGTCCCGCAGCGCCTCGGCGGTGGTGGCCTCCGGGACGGTGGCGTACCAGTTGGTGCGGCCGGGCTCGACGGGGGTCATCCCGAAGAAGCGGCCCTCGCCCCAGGTCTCTCCGTACACGCCGGTCTCGAACCCGGCGATGCCGATCCAGGCGGTGGAGCCGACAGCGCGGGGGCTGCTGGTGCGGCCGAAGTACGCGGTGCGGACGGCGCTGTTGATGCCGTCGGCGCCGACGACGAGGTCGGCCTCCAGGTCCGCCGGGTCGGTGAGGCGGTGCCCGTAGGCGATCTCCGCACCGCCGGTCCGGTCGAGCGCGGCGAGCAGGGCGTCGATCAGGCGCGGCCGGGAGATGAGCAGTTCGGGCCGGCCCGCCTTGCGCTCGATCCGCTCGAGCGGGAGCGCGGCCAGCACCGTGCCGTCGGGGCGCCGGATCCTGGCCTCGCGGTAGGGGACGGCGTGCGCCCTCAATGCCTCGCCGAGGCCGAGCCGCTCGAGCGCGGTCTGTGCGGTGGGGTGGATGCCGAAGGCGGTTCCGTAGCGTTCGGGCGCCGTCCGGCCCTCCAGCACGGTCACCTCCCAGCCCGCGCGCCGCAGCCCGATGGCCGTGGCCAGTCCGCCGACGCCGGCGCCCACCACGACGGCCCTGCTCCCGCTCTTCATGACCGGCCCCCTTCACCGCCACGACCACCACGGCCGTGGTACTACATCTGTGGTACCACGGATGTGGTTATGCTGGCAACGTGAATGCGGGTGAAGTGGGCGCGGGGCACGTGAACGCGAGCAGGGCGAACCAGGAACGGCGGGACCGGCTGCGGGACGCGGCCGTCCGCGTACTGGCGGGCGCGGGCGGGCGCGGACTGACGCACCGGGCGGTCGACGCGGAGGCCGGCGTGCCGACGGGCACGGCCAAGAACTACTTCCCGACCCGTGACGCGCTGCTGCGGGCGGTGGCCGAGCGGAGCCTGGAGCAGTACCGGGCGGTGGCCGCCGCCCTGGCGGGGGCCGGCCCCGGACCGTCCGACGCCCGGGAGCTCGCGGCCCTGCTCGCGGGACTGCTGCGGGACGTGGCCGGACCGGGCCGGGCCCGGACGCTGGCCTACCTGGAGCTCCAGACCGAGGCGACCCGGCGGCCGTGGCTGGCCGGGCTGCTGGACCCGATCGCCGCCTCGGACTTCGCGGCGTACACGCACCTGCTGAGCGGCGCCGGAGTGCCGGCCGGTCCGGAGCAGGTCCGCGCGCTCACCCTCGCCCTGCACGGGGCCCTCCCCCACCTGCTGGCCGGCGCGACCGCCACCCTGGCGGCGGCCGGGCTGGACGACCTGGACTCCTTCACCCGCGACCTCCTGGCCGCCATCGACCCCGGGGAGACGACCCGATGACCACGCCGACCATGCCGACCACCCGGACCGACCGGGCCGTGGGCGCCGTACTGGGCTCGGCGGCCGGCGACGCACTGGGAGCGCCGTACGAGTTCGGCCCGCCGGGGCAGTTCACCGAGCGCGGCGAGGAGATGCTCGGGGGCGGCGGCTGGGACCCGGGCGAGGCCACGGACGACACGCAGATGGCGATCCTGGTCGGCGAGTCCCTGCTGGAGCACGGCGGGCTCGAACTGCCGGACATCTTCGGCCGGTTCCAGCGGTGGGCCGCCGGGCGACCCAAGGACATCGGGCTCCAGACCGAGGACGTCCTGACCAACGGCGAGCCCTGGGACCGCGCCGCCGCACTGCACTTCCAGATCAACGCCCGGGCGGCGGGCAACGGTTCCCTGATGCGCGCGGCCACCTCGGCCGTGTACTTCGCGGGCGCCGGGCGCGAGGGAACCATGGACGCCGCGCGGCGGATCGCGGCACTGACCCACGGCGACCGGGCCGCCTGGGAGGGCACGGCCGTCCTGCACGAGCTGGTCCGGGTGGCCCTGGAGGGCGCCGATCCGCTGGCCGCGCTCCCCGCGACGCTCGACGCGGTGCACCCCGGCCACCGCGAGCGCTACGCCGTGGTGCTGGATCCGGCCTGGCACCCGGGCCTGGCCACCGAGTTCAACGGGGCAGTGTGGCCCTGCCTGGGCTCGGCGGTGTGGGCCCTGCGCACGACCTCCGGCTTCGCGGAGGCGGTACGGGCGGCCGTGGACCTGGGCGGCGACACCGACACGGTGGCCGCGGTGACCGGCGCCCTGGCCGGGGCCCGCTACGGGGAACGGGCCGTCCCCGACCACTGGACGAAGCCGCTCCACGTCCCGCTCCCCGGCTTCGGCGACCGGGTCCTCCGCGCGGACGCCCTCCGCGCCCTGGCCCGCCGCCTGGCGTCGGCCGCCGCGTAGCCCGAACCGAACACCGGCCCCGGCCCCTCCGGCGGAGCCGCCCGGCCAGCGCAACGGCGTCGACCAGGGCCGGGCGGCCACCCGCGCCGGCCAAAACCCCGCGAACCGGCCGGCCACGGCAAAGCGCCGACCGAGGCCGAGGCAGATCCGCCACCCCCCGGGGCACGGTTCAGCGGCCAAGGCCGGGGGAACTGCGGAGCCCCGCCAGGCGGAGCCGTGCCGGGTAGCCCGGAACGGGCGACCGCGACGCGACAACGGCGGGGCCAGACCGGGACGCGCGTCGCAGCCACACCCCATCCCCCGGCCGCAACGCTCCAGCCCCAGCAGCAGCGTCGGCGAAGCCGTGGCGCGCAGCGGGAACCGGCGCCGCCCGGCAGACCGACCCGCCCAGCCCGGCTGCGGCGTGGGCGAAGCCGGGGGGCGGAGCTGGGACCGGCGCCGCCCGGCACGCCGGTCCGCCCAGGCCGGCTGCGGCGTCGGCCATCGCCGGAACTCCTGTCCGGCGAAGCCGTAGCGATCAGCCCGCACATCGGGGGCGGCGCCAGCCGGCAGACCGGTCCGCCGAGGCCTGCTGCGGCGTCGGGGAAGCCGGGGCGCAGCGGGGACCGGCGCCGACCGGCAGACCGATCCGCCCAGCCCGGCTGCGGCGTCGGCGAAGCCGGGGGGCGGGACCGGCGCCAGCCGGCAGACTGGTCCGCAGAGGCAGGCTGCGGCGTGGGGGAAGCCGGGGGCGCGCAGCCGGTGGACAAAACCGGGGCCCCGCGTCGGTCGGCACTCCGGTCCGCCCAGGCCGACTGCGGCGTCGGCCATCGCCGGAGCCCCTGTCCGGCGGAGCCATACCGATCAGCCCGGATCGGGGGCGGCCCCCGGCTTCCCCAACGCCGCAGCCAGCGGCGAAGCCGGTCGGAACAGCCGGGGACCCGCGTCTGTCGGCAGACCGACCCGCCCAGCCCGGCTGCGGCGTGGGCGAAACCGGGGGGCGGAGCTGGGACCGGCGCCGCCCGGCACGCCGGTCCGCCCAGGCCGGCTGCGGCGTCGGCCATCGCCGGAGCTCCTGTCCGGCGGAGCCGTGCCGATCAGCCCGGGGCGGGGGGCGGCGTCAGCCGACGACGGCGTCCCGGCCCGCGAGCAGGCGGCCCTCCGCGTAGCCGAGGGCGGCGGCCGGGAGCGTGCCGAGGCGGCCGCTGCGCAGGACGGTCAGGCCGCCGGTGGCCGGCAGGCCGGGCTCGGGCCGGGCGCCGATGCGGCGCAGCGCCTGGACGGCCACCGGCTCGGCGGATCCGTGGAAGACCAGCTCGGCCCCCCGCGTCCGCTCGGCCAGCGCGGCCCGGATGGCGGTCTCGACCAGCTCGTAGTGCGTGCAGCCGAGCACCACGTCGGTGACGTCGGCCGGGGTCAGCGCCGCAGCCGCGGCCACGGCGGCCGTCACGGCCTCGTCGTCGGCGGTCTCCACCGCGTCGGCCAGACCGGGGCACGGCACCTCGGTGACCCGGGCTCCGGCGGCGAACTCGCCGATCAGCCCCCGCTGGTACGGGCTGCCGGTGGTGGCCGGGGTGGCCCAGATGGCCACGCGCCCGCCGGCGGCCGCGGCCGGCTTGATCGCGGGGACGGTCCCGATGACCGGGATCCCGGGCTCCAGCTCCGCCCGGAGAGCCGGCAGGCTGTGCACGGAGGCGGTGTTGCAGGCGACGATCAGCGCGTCGGGGCGGTGCGCGGCGGCGGCACGGGCGACGTCGAGCGCGCGTCCGGTGAGGTCGGCGGGCGTCCGCGGACCCCAGGGCATGCCGTCGGGGTCGGAGGACAGGACCAACTCCGCGTCGGGCCGCAGCCGCCGCACCATCGCGGCCGCCGCGAGAAGGCCGATTCCGGAGTCCATGAGCGCGATCTTCACGCGCCCACCTTAGTCGACACCCCCACCGCACCTCCCCGAAGGCCCGCGCCCGCCCGCCCGCCACACCACCACCACGCGACCCCCACCACCCCGACCGAAACCCCCGACACCGGTCACCGCACCGCCCTGAAGACCCGCGCCCACCCGCCCGCCAGACCCCATACCGCGCGACCGCCACCGCACGGACCGAAACCCCCGACCACCACCCACCGCACCCCCCGAAGACCCACGCCCCCGCCGAACCGAAACCCCCACCACCACCCGCCGCAGCCATGCGCCACCCGGCATCGCGCGGCCACGGAAAACACGCCCCCGCCGCCCGGGGCCACCTGGGGCACCGCACCACGGCCCCACCCCGCGCGAACCCGGCCTCCCCGGCCCACACGCCAGGGACCGGCCCCCGACCCGCCCCCGAGAACCCCCCAGCGAGGGCCGCTCCACCAACCCCGCCGCCCCAGCCCGCCCGTCCCGGCCCGCCCCGCCCCGCCCCGTCCCGGCCCGCCCGCCCCGGCCCGTCCTGGCCCGCCGGCCCCCGGCCGCCCCCGCCCGCCGACCCCGGCCCGGTACCGCCCCCCGCGCGAGCGGACCGGCCCCGCGCCGGCGGACCGGGCGCCACGCGCGCCGCGCGTCCGGGTGCGCGACACGCCCCGCAGGGCCCGGCACACTGCCGCCATGGGCACCCTCATCGCCGCCTGTGCGGCCTACGCCTCACTCGCCGCCTGGCTCTGGCTCACGCTCGCCCAGGGCATGTTCTGGCGCACCGACGTCCGGCTCCCGCCGCGCACCGCCCCCGCCCGCTGGCCCTCCGTCGCCGTGGTCGTCCCGGCCCGGGACGAGGCCAAGGTGCTGCCCCGGAGCCTGCCCTCGCTCCTCGCCCAGGACTATCCCGGCGAAGCCGAGGTGATCCTGGTCGACGACGGCAGTACCGACGGGACCGGCGCCCTCGCCCGGCGCCTCGCCGGCGAGCAGCCCGGGCTCCCGCTCACCGTGACCTCCCCCGGCGACCCGGCCCCCGGCTGGACCGGCAAGCTCTGGGCCCTGCGCCACGGCATCGCGCTCGCCCGCACCGCGCACCCCGCCGAGCCCGACTACCTGCTCCTCACCGACGCCGACATCGCGCACGAACCCGACAGTTTGCGCGAGCTGGTCTCCGCCGCCACCTCCGCCGACCTCGACCTCGTCTCCCAGATGGCCCGGCTGCGCGTCGTCGGCGTGTGGGAGCGGCTCGTCGTACCCGCCTTCGTGTACTTCTTCGCCCAGCTCTACCCCTTCCGCCGGATCAACCGCCCCGGCGCCCGCACCACGGCGGCCGCCGGCGGCTGTGTCCTGCTGCGCACCGAGGCCGCCGTCCGCGCGGGCGTGCCCGACGCCATCCGGCAGGCCGTGATCGACGACGTGTCCCTGGCGCGCGCCGTCCGGCGCTCCGGCGGCCGGATCTGGCTGGGCCTGGCGGAGCGGGTGGACAGCGTGCGCCCGTACCCCGCGCTCGGGGACCTGTGGCGGATGGTCTCGCGCAGCGCCTACGCGCAGCTGCGCCATCAGCCGCTCCTGCTCGCCGGGACGGTCGCCGGCCTGGTGCTCGTCTACCTCGTGCCGCCGGCCGCCCTCCTGTCCGGGCTCGCGTCCGGGCGGCCGGCCACCGCGTGGGCCGGGGGCCTGGCCTGGCTGCTGATGGCGGGCACGTACCTGCCGATGCTGCGGTACTACCGGCAGTCCCCGGCACTCGCTCCGCTGCTTCCGCTCACGGCCCTGCTGTACCTGTTGATGACCGTCGATTCGGCCGTGCAGCACTACCGGGGGCGCGGTGCGGCGTGGAAGGGCCGTACCTATGCCCGCCCCAGCGACGCCTGAAACGGCGAACTGCTGCCCGAAACAACGTCATCCGAGGTCACCGGCTTGTGACGCTGCGTCAGCACCAAGTCGGTGCACTGCACAACCGGTGGGTACGAGTGCGCACAAGACGGGGTGGAAGTGGCGAATCGTGCACGTGAACGTCAAATGAAAGGTGAGGTCCTGACCTGGGAATATGCAGGTCAGGACGGTGTTGACGACACCTCGCTATGGACCCGGTGAAGCCGTGGGCTTAACTTAGGTCCCATGACCTCCCCCCGCTCCACTTATGGCGGCGGTTACTACTCCGCGCCCTCCTTCCCGGACACCCCCATCTACGACTCGCTCGTCGCCGAACGCGGCACTCCGCAGATCGCCCCGATCCGCGTCCCGGCTGCCTACGAGTCCCCCAGCGCCGGGTATTCGAGCGGTGGGTACCTGCCGGCCCTCGCGTCGTCCCTGCCGGCGCTGCCCCCGGCGATGCCGCAGCAGCAGGCTCCGGCGTACGGGTACCCCTACCAGCAGCAGGCCGCGCAGCAGCCGATGCCGCTGCAGCACGCGCCCGCGCCGTACATCCCCCAGCAGCAGCAACAGCCGCCCCGCGGCGCGTTCGTGCCGCAGCACCAGCCGCAGCAGCCCCGCCCGGCCGCCATGGCCACCGGGTACGAGGCCATGCGCCCGGCCGCGCCGCGCCCGATGCCGGCTCCCGCGCCGGTGCCGGCCGCCGGGTACGAGGATCCGTACGGCCGTCCGTACCAGGGGCGCGGCTACTGACCGACCCGCGGATATCCGCTGGGGCCGCGGAGGGGGCGACTGGCAGGATGCCCTCATGTCGAACTTGCACGTCCAGGCGCTTCACGTCCATCCCGTCAAATCGGTAGCGGGGACCGCTCCCGACGAGGTGGCCGTGGAGCCCTGGGGCCTGTCCGGGGACCGCCGGTGGGCGCTGGTCGACGCATGGGGCACGGTCATCACCCAGCGCCAGCAGCCGCGACTGGCCCTGGCCGCGGCACGTCCGGCGGCCGGGGGCGCGATCGCGCTGTCGGCGCCCGGAATGCCGGAGCTGTTCGTGGAGGTGCCGGGACCGGGTCCGTTGGAACCGGTCCTGCTGTTCGGGAAGAAGGTCGAGACCGCGGTCGCGGCGGGCACGGCGGCCGACTGGTTCAGCGCGTACCTCGGGGTGCCGGTACGGCTGGTGCACCTGGACGATCCGGCCGTACGGCGGCCCGTGGACCCGGAATACGCCCTGCCGGGCGAGACGGTGAGCCTGGCCGACGCCTACCCCCTGCTGCTCACGACCCTGGCCTCGCTGGACGCGCTCAACGCCCTGATCGCGGGAGGGGACCACCCCGCGGAGGGGCCGCTGCCCATGGACCGTTTCCGGCCCAATGTGGTGGTGGCCGGGGCCGGGGCGTGGGCGGAGGACGGCTGGCGGCGCATCGCGATCGGCGACGCCGAGTTCCGCGGGGTCCGGGAGTGCGGGCGGTGCGTCGTCACCACCACCGACCAGCGCACGGCGCAGCGGGGCAAGGAGCCGCTGAAGACCCTGGCCGCGCACCGGCGGATCGGCAAGTCCCTGGCCTTCGGCCGGCACCTGGTGCCGGTGCGGCTGGGCACGGTACGCGTCGGCGACGAGGTCCGCGTCCTGGAATGACACCTTCGAGGGGCTCTGCCCCTCGACTGGAACCACCGGTGCGACCACACCGTTGGATCAGTCAGGACAGGACGGGTGGCTGGCGTACGTAGGGGGAGCCGGACCGTGTGGACAGCAATGGGAGTGTGGCGCTGGCGGCGCAATCCGCTGCGCCGGCCGACCGATCTCTTCGAGGCGTGGGTGGCGTTCGCGGCGCTGCTGTGCGTCCTGCTGGTGGCGCCGGCCATCGGCTGCGTCGCGGGCATACAGGTGGACGGGACGCTGCAGCAGGCCGCCCTCGCACAGCGGCAGGAGCGGCACCTCGTCCCCGCGGTCGTGGTCCGGCCGGCGGCGGAGTCGGCGGCGGACGCGTCCGCCGATCCCTCGGCGCAGCGGACGGCCCCGACCCGGACCCAGGTGGTCGCCGCGTGGACGGCGCCCGACGGCAGCAGCCATCAGGGGACGGTGCCGGCCGCCGAGGAACCTCCGCGCGCCGGCGAGCAGTTCCGGATATGGACCGATGCCCGCGGCCGGCTGGTCGGACAGCCGCTCGATCCGTCCGTGGCCGCCCTGCACGCGGCGGTCGCGGGCCTGGCCGCCGCGCTCGCGGCGGCCGCGCTGGCGGAGACGGTCCGCCGCCTGGTCGTACGAAGGCTGGTGCATCGGCGGTACATACGCCTGGACCGCGCGTGGGCGGCGGCGGGGCCGGACTGGGGCCGGGCGGGCGCGGGCAGTTGACCTGGCAACTCACGGGCCCCGCGCGCGCTACGGTGGACCGGCCAGACCAGACCGGCCGCATCGGCGGCCCGGCGAGTACGAGGGTGGGGGCACGACAGCACCATGGCTCAGGGCACGGTCCAGGTGACGCACGGCGGGGCCTCGCGCTGGCGGCGCCGCTCCGGTGAGTATCCGACGCTGGCCGCGGCCCTGGCCGTCGCGGGCGACGGGGACGTCCTGTCCCTCTCCCCCGGCACCTACCGCGAGAACCTGGTGCTGAACCACGCCGTGACCCTGCGCGGGCCGGAGGGCGGGCTGGGTTCGGTGCGCATCGCCCCGCCCGACGGGGTCGCGCTGACCGTGCGCGCCTCGGCCGTGGTCCAGGACCTGCACCTGGAGGGACAAGACCGGGCGGCTCCCGCGCTGCTGGTGGAGGACGGCGCCCCCGAACTCACCGACCTGCGCGTGAGCACCCGCTCGGCGGCCGGCATCGAGGTGCGCGGCAGCGGGGCCCGGCCCCTCGTGCGGCGGTGCACCGTGGAGAACCCGACCGGGGTCGGCATCGCCGTACTGGACGGCGGCGGCGGGGTGTTCGAGGAGTGCGAGGTCGTTGCCGCCGGGCAGACCGGGATCTCGGTGCGCGGCGGCGGCCGCCCGCGCCTGGAGCGCTGCCGGATCCACCACGCCACGGGCGCGGGCATCGGGGTGACCGGCGAGGGCTCGGGCCTGGAGGCGCTGGGCTGCGAGGTGTACGAGATCAAGGGCAGCGGGGTGCAGGTCGCCGCACGCGCCACGGCCCGGCTCACGGACTGCTCGGTGCACCGCACCTCCGCCGACGGGGTCACGCTCGACACCGACGCGACCCTCACCCTGGCCGGCTGCGACATCCACGACATCCCCGAGAACGCGGTCGACCTGCGGTCCCGTTCGGTGCTCACGCTGAGCCGCACGACGGTGCGCCGCTTCGGGCGCAACGGACTGTCGGTGTGGGACCCGGGGACGAGGGTCGACGCGCAGTCCTGCGAGATCCACGACAGCACGGGCGACTATCCGGCGGTGTGGATCAGCGACGGGGCCACCGCCTCCCTCGACTCCTGCCGGGTCCACGACGTGCCGGACGCGCTGTTCGTGCTGGACCGGGGTTCGCGGGTCGACGTGGTCGACAGCGACCTGTCCCAGGTGCGCAACACCGCGGTGTCGGTGAGCGACGGGGCCACCGCGCAGCTCGACGACTGCCGGATCCGGGAGGCCGCCACCGGGGCGTGGTTCCGCGACCACGGCAGCGGCGGCACGCTCGCCAACTGCACCATCGACGCCGTGCAGACCGGGGTGATCGTCACCAAGGGCGCCGATCCCACCGTGGAGCGGTGCACGGTCACCTCGCCCGCCGAATCCGGCTTCTACGTGTCGGCGGGCGGCCGCGGCAGCTTCACGGCCTGCCGGGTGACGGGCAGTGCCGGCTTCGGGTTCCACATCCTCGACGGCTGCCGCACCACCCTCGCCCGCTGCCACACCGAGCGCTGTGCGCGCGGCGGGTACGAGTTCCCGGAGGACGGGCCGGTCGCCGAGGGCTGCACGGGCGACGGGTCCGGCCTGCGCGCCCAGGCGGCCGCGGACGGGGCGGTCTTCGCCGGGGCGCGGGCGCAGTCGCGTCCGGCGGGCCCGGCGCACAGCCCCGTACCGCAGGCGGCGGAGGTCCCGGTGGCGCGGTCGGCGGACGCGGCGGACGGTCAGGACGGCGGCCCGGCCGCGGCCCGCGGCTCCGGCGAGGTGCTGGGCCAGCTCGACGCGCTGGTCGGCCTGGACAGCGTCAAGCGCGAGGTGCGGGCGCTCACCGACATGATCGAGGTGGGCCGGCGACGGCAGCAGGCGGGCCTCAAGGCGGCTTCGGTGCGCCGGCACCTCGTCTTCACCGGCTCACCGGGCACGGGCAAGACCACCGTCGCCCGGCTCTACGGGGAGATCCTCGCCTCCCTGGGCGTGCTGGAGCGCGGGCACCTGGTGGAGGTGTCCCGGGTGGACCTGGTCGGCGAGCACATCGGGTCCACGGCGATCCGTACGCAGGAGGCCTTCGACCGGGCGCGCGGCGGGGTCCTGTTCATCGACGAGGCGTACGCGCTGGCGCCGGAGGACTCGGGCCGGGACTTCGGGCGCGAGGCGATCGACACCCTGGTGAAGCTGATGGAGGACCACCGGGACGCGGTGGTGGTGATCGTCGCCGGGTACACGGCGGAGATGGACCGGTTCCTGACCGTGAACCCGGGCGTGGCCTCCCGCTTCTCCCGGACCATCACCTTCGGCGACTACGGCCCCGAGGAGCTGCTGCGGATCGTGGAGCAGCAGGCGGAGGAACACGAGTACCGGCTCGGGGAGGGCACGGCCGAGGCCCTGCTGGACTACTTCACGGAGCTGCCCAAGGGCCCGGCCTTCGGCAACGGCCGCACCGCGCGCCAGACCTTCGAGTCCATGGTCGAACGGCACGCGGGGCGGGTGGCCCAGCTGCGGGAGCCGAGTACGGACGAGCTCACCCTGCTGTTCCCGGCGGACCTGCCGGCCCGGCCGGCCCAGCCGGCGCCCTGCTGAGCCGCTGACCGGGGACGTCAGGGCCGGGTAGGTCAGGCTCTGGCAGGTCAGGCTCTGGCAGGTCAGGGTCTGGCAGGTCAGGACCGGGTACGCCCCCAGCGGCTGCCGGGCGGGGCCCCGGGGCCCGCGCCGCCGGGTCCAGCCGCGCGAGCAGGGCGTCGCGCTCGGCGGCGAAGGCGGGGTCGGCCTGGTAGTCGGAGTGGCCGAGGATCGGCGCGGGCAGCGGGTGGCGCGGGCTGCGGCCGTAGGCCACGGGGTCGGCGAGCGGGCCGCGGTCGACGGCCCGCGGGGTGCCGGGGAGCACCGGCCCGCCGATGGGGTCGGTGGCCCGCCACAGGTTGCGCCAGCAGTCCACCTCGCGGTGGAGCGAGGTGAGCGGTCCGGGGCCGAAGTAGGCCGGGAACCAGCGGCCGTAGAGCCGGCCGAGCGGGGACCCGTAGGTGAGCAGGGCGACCCGGCGGCGGACGGGCGGCGGCAGCTGCCAGACGGCCGCGGCGGCGAGCACGCTGCCCTGGGAGTGGCCGGAGATCACCAGGCGTCCGGCCGTGCGCGCGGTCCAGCCGGTCATCCGCCAGGTCAGGTCGGGGACGGCGCGCTCGGCGTAGCAGGGCGGGGCGAAGGGGTGGGCGGCACGCGGCCAGAAGGTGCCGACGTCCCACAGGATCCCGATGGTGCGGCGGGCTGCGGGATCCCGGTAGGCGCGCCGGCCCCAGGTGACGAACAGGACGAAACCGAGGCCGATGAGCCAGGACCCGGTGTCCTGGGCCGCCCGGGCGGCGGTCTCCAGGAACGGGCCGCTCCCGCGGGCCGCTTCGCCCGGCACCCGCCCCCCGATCCAGGCTCCGGCGAGGGCCCCCGCGCCGAGCAGCAGGGTGATCCCGGAGACGGCCGCCACGAACCACGGCGCGGAGTCGGTGAGCGCGGCGGCGGTCCGGGCCCCCGCGATCCGACGGCTCCGCGTCCGGTCGGGCACCTCCCCCGGGTACTCGGCGGCGACGGTCCAGGCGAGCCTGCGCCCGGCCCGGGCTCCGCGCACCGCGAACCAGGCGGCGACCAGAGCCAGTACGAGCAGCAGCGGGGGCAGGACCGCGGCCTGCCAGGACAGCAGCACGGGCGGCCCGGGCAGCGGCGCCCCGGCCATCCCGGGGGTGGCGCCGCCGTCCAGCCAGTCGGCGACCCGCTGGGCGACCCCGCCGGACATCACCCCGCCGAGCGCGCAGCCCAGCATGGCGATGGCGGGCCCGCCCAGGCCGTGCAGGGCGGCGGCCGGATCGGGGGCCCGGCGGTGCAGAGCGGCGGCGACCACGGCGAGGGCGAGCACGCACAGGCCCTGGCCGAGCATGAGCGCCCCGAAGGCGAAGTCGCCGGGGAGGCGCCCGGCTGAGGTCCAGCCGGGGCGCGACCAGCAGGCGTACAGGAGGACGGCGGCGAGGAGGGCGAGGGCGGCGCCGGGCAGCAGGGTGACGGCGGCATGGTCGATCCGGCGGTCGGGCCGGGCCTCGCTGCGGCCGCGCCGGCCGACCACCCAGGCCACGCTGAGCCCCCCGGCGGCGAGCAGCGCCTCCAGCGCCCAGCCGGCGGCTTCGAGCACGGGGGCTCCGGCGGCCCGGTCGTGGCGGGCGGTGGGCAGGGCGACGGCCGCGGCCACCGTGAGCAGCCCGGCCGCGGTGTGGGCGGCGCGCAGCCGGGCCACGATCCGTCGCCCGTACCAGAATCCGGGGCGGCCGAGGGCGGGCGCGGTGTCCGGGGCCGTGTCCGGGTCGGGGGCGCCGGCGGGCGGCGGCTGGGACTCGTAGGCGCTCCAGGTGCGGTTCGACAGGTACCAGAGCAGCCCCGTCAACGCGGCGGGGACCAGCGCTCCGAGGGCGAGCCGGCGCCCGGGCTGGGCCCACCAGCCGCCGTCGGCGAGGAATCCCAGCCAGGAGCGGTCGGCGGTGCAGGTGCCGGATCCCGCGCACTGCCAGGCGAACAGGTCGAGCGCGACCTCGCAGGCGGCCGCGATGAGCAGCACGGTCAGGCTGAGCGCGAGGATCCGTACGAGGACCCCGTACGTGCGGACCGCGCGGGGCGCGGGGTCGGCGTCGGGCGTGGCCGGCCGGGCCCAGTGGGCGAGGTTGGCCACCATGAAGGGCAGGAGCAGCAGCCACAGGGCGCGGGCGCCGTTGCCGGAGGTGAGCCGGGACCAGCAGTAGGCCTCGGGGACGGGCCGTCCGGCGTACCGCTCGGGGCGGGCTTCGGCGTCGGCGTCCTCGGTGCGGCGGAAGACGGCGGCGGTGGAGTCCCCGGTGACGCGGACGGTGCGCGGATCGCCCAGCAGATCGGCGGGGGCGGCGCCGGCCACTCCGTGGACCAGCAGCTCGAGGGCGAGCGGCGGGGGCGGGACCTGGGGCGGCTGCGGGCTTCCGCCCGGGCCCGGGGGCGGTTCCGGGCTTCCACTCCGGACCAGGGGCGGTTCCGGACGTCCGCTGGGGCCCGGGCCCGGAATCGCGGCCGGTTTCGGGCTCGGGTCGGGGACGGGCGGTGGTACGGGCATCTCCGGGGGCTGCGGCACGGCTGGCTCCGCTCGCGGGGCGGGATCGGCGCGGTTCCAGCATCCCCCGCGGCGGGGGCCCGTGGCCAGGGCCACGCGCCCGCAGGCAGCGGAAAACCGCTCCGGAGCGGACATCTGACGAACAGCCAGCTATGGTGGCGCGCGCAACCGTTCGGCGTCCGCCCCCGCCGTCGCCCCGCCGTCGCCCCCGCCGTCGCATCAGCCGCCGCATCAGCCGCCGCATCAGCCGTCATACGCACCAACGGGAGGTACCGCCATGGCTCGCCGACTCCGCCCGGTGGGGATGGACTTCATCGAGACCGCGCCGGTCCGGCTCGTCTTCGCCGCCGAGGCCGCGGCGCCGCCCGAGGCGGTGTACCAGGCGCTGGCCGAGGAGGTCGAGGCCTGGCCGCGCTGGTTCGGGGCGGTCACGCTGGCCCGCCCCACGCACGGCGGCGCGGGCCGGGAGGTCCGGCTGAGGGGCGGGGTGAGGTTCCGGGAGACCATCATGGCGGCGGATCCCGAGCAGCGCTACGCGTACCGGGTGGACGAGACCAACGCCCCTGGGGTGCGGGCCCTGTTGGAGGAGTGGCGGCTGACGCCCGCCGGTTCGGGCACGCACGTCCGGTGGACCTTCGCCGCGGACGGCCCGACGCCCTTCCGGCTGGCCCTGACGGCCGTCCGTCCGGGTCTGGGCCACTCCTTCCGCACGGCGGTCCGCGCCCTGGACGGCCGGCTCACCGGCCGCCGCGCGGCCGGCCAGTAGCCGTCCGCCCGGCCGACCCCGCCTCCACGACGGCGGGTTGACCCGAAGGGGCGGCGGACGGTCAGGCGGCCGAGGGTTCGCGCCAGACTCCCGTCGCCAGCAGCGTCTCGAGGGTCTTCGTGTACGGGGCGATGTCGAGGCCCTGCTCCGCCAGCCAGCTGTCGGAGTAGTACTTGTCCAGGTAGCGGTCGCCCGGGTCGCACAGCAGCGTGACGACGCTGCCCTTGCGGCCGTCGGCCACCATCTCCGAGACGATCTTCAGGGCGCTCCACAGGCCGGTTCCGGTGGACCCGCCCGCCTTTCGCCCTATGGCCGTCTCCAGCGCCCGGCAGGCCGCGACGCTCGCCGCGTCCGGGACCTTCATCATGCGGTCGACGGCGCCCGGCACGAAGCTCGGCTCCATGCGCGGCCGTCCGATGCCCTCGATGCGCGAGCCGCAGTCGCTGCTCGCGTGCGGATCGTTGTTGGTCCAGCCGTCGAAGAAGCAGGAGTTCTCCGGGTCCGGGACGCATACGCGGGTGTCGTGCTGCATGTAGTGCACGTAGCGCGCGATCGTCGCGGAGGTGCCGCCGGTGCCGGCCGTGGCCACGATCCAGGCGGGCTCGGGGTACCGCTCCAGGCGCAGCTGCTGGTACATCGATTCGGCGATGTTGTTGTTGCCGCGCCAGTCGGTGGCCCGTTCGGCGTAGGTGAACTGGTCCATGTAGTGGCCGCCGGTGCGGGCGGCGAGCTCCGCCGACTCCTCGTACATCTTCATCGAGTCGTCCACGAAGTGGCACTCCCCGCCGTGGAATTCGATGAGGCGGCACTTCTCCGGGCTGGTGGTGCGCGGCATGACGGCGATGAACGGGACGCCGATGAGCTTGGCGAAGTACGCCTCGGAGACGGCGGTGGAGCCGGACGAGGCCTCGATCACCGGGCGGCCGGGGCGGATCCACCCGTTGCAGAGCGCGTAGAGGAAGAGCGAGCGGGCGAGGCGGTGCTTGAGGGAGCCCGTGGGGTGCGTGGACTCGTCCTTGAGGTAGAGGTCGATGCCCCAGTCCTCGGGGAGGGGGAAGCGCAGGAGGTGGGTGTCCGCGGAGCGGTTGGCGTCGGCCTGGACCTTGCGGACGGCTTCTTTCAGCCAGGCGCGGTAGTGCGCGTCGCTGCGGTCGACGTCGATGGTCGTGGCCGTCGTGCCGGTGGTGCGGGTGGTCCCCGTCGTTCCGCTGGTGCCGGTGGTGCTCATGCGCCGTGCTCCTTCGTGCGTGTATTCGCCCCCTGCTTTCGCAATGTACCTCCCTCACCTGCACAAATAGTCACTTTGGGTTTCCATGCGGATCGCTTTCGATCGCGTTCGGTTGCACTGCGGGGCACCGTGGGTGACCCTGGTGGAGCATTACCGAGGGTGCAGCACCCGTAACACTCATGTCGGGGAGTCGCAGCCGTGATCAGTCATTCCAGAAGGCACTGCGTCGTCGAACTGCAGGCCTTGCCGGCGCGTATAGGCCAGATCCGCCGGATCGTTTCCGCGCAGTTGCGCCACTGGCAGCTCGATCCGCTCATCGACCGGGCGGCGCTCGGCGTGACGGAGCTGCTCAGCAACGTGCACCGCCATGCGCAACCGGACAAGACCTGCACCGTCGAGATCGAGTTCCGCCTGGGGCGGCTCACGGTCTCGGTCATCGACAGCGATCCGCGCCTTCCGGTGCTCCGGGAGGCGGCGATGGACGCGCTGGAGACCTGCGGGCGCGGGCTGGCGCTCGTGGAGGCGCTCAGCGAGGCCTGGGGCGCCCGGCACCAGGCGGACGGACCGGGCAAGGTCGTCTGGTTCTCGCTCACGGCGGCCCCCGCGACGGTGGCCGCGCCGCGTCCGGTGAGGATCTCGAGCAAGCCGGTACGGGAACCCGCCCGGACCGCACTCGTCGCCGTGGACCCGGGCGCCATCTCGGCGGGCCTGTCGGTGGCGGCGTCGGTCGGCGCCAGGCCCGGGTAGCGCACGGCCGCCCCGGCCGCCGGAGGCCGACCCGGGAGGCGCCGGGCCGCGCCGCGCACGCCGCACGGCCCGGACCACGCGCCCCGGACCACGCGGCCGCGGCCCCCGGTGCCCGGCCCCCGGTGCCCGGCCGCAGCAGGCTAGGCCGCCGCGCCCAGGGCTCCCAGCGGGTCGTCGAGCACCGGCTGCCACGCCAGCTCCGCCGCGCCCACGAGGCTGTTGTGGTCCAGGGTGCACGGCAGGATCGGCACGCTGCCGCTGCGCCCCCACAGGCTGCGGTCCGCGACCACCGCGCGCAGCCGCTCCGGGTCGGCGTGGAGCAGCTCCCGGTGCAGTCCGCCGAGGATGATCCGGTCCGGGTTCAGGATGTTCACCAGCCCCGCGAGGCCGAGGCCGAGCCGGTCGATGAGCTCCTCGGCGGCCGCCCGTACCGCCGGCTGCGCGTACTCGCTCCGCAGCAGGTCCCGTGCCTGCTGGAGCAGCGAGACCTCGGGGCCGGGGCTGCGTCCCGCCGCGGTGAGGAAGGCCAGCGGGTCCGCCTCCACGTCCAGGCAGCCGCGGCTGCCGCAGTGGCAGGCCCGCCCCTCGGGGTTCACGGTGAGGTGGCCGACCTCCAGGGCCAGCCCCGAACTCCCGCTGTGCAGGCGGCCGTCCAGCACCAGCGCCCCGCCGACCCCGCGGTGCCCGGTGGCCACGCACAGCAGGTGCTGCGCACTGCGCCCCGCACCGTGCCGGTGCTCGGCCAGGGCGGCGAGGTTGACGTCGTTCCCGGTCAGGGCCGGGCCGTCGATCCCGGCGGCCTTCACGCACTGCGCGAAGACGGCCCGTACCGGAGAGCCGGCCGGCCAGGCCACGTGCAGCGGGTTCAGCGCCGTGCCCTCCGGCTCGGCGACGGCCGAGGGGACCGCGAGGCCCGCGCCGACGCAGCGGCGGCCGGTCCGCGCGAGCAGCTCGGCTCCGGCTTCCACCACCGCGCCGAGCACCTGCGCCGGGTCGGCGGACACCGTGACCTTGCCGGGAGCGGTGGCCACGATCCGGCCTCCGAGGCCGACCAGCGCGGCCCGGAACCCGTCGGGGTGCACCTGGGCGGCCAGCGCCACGGGGCCGTTCTCGTCCACGGAGAGCCGGTGCGAGGGGCGGCCCTGGGTGCCGCCCGCGCCACCGGGGCGCGAGTCGACGCGGATCAGCCCGAGGGCCTCCAGCTCGGCGGCGACCGCACCGGCGGTCGCGCGGGTGACCCCGAGCTCCGCCGTCAGGACGGCCCGGGTCGGCGCCCGGCCGGTGTGGACGAGCTCCAGCGCAGGGCCGAGGGCGCCGCGGCCCCGCTCCAGTTTGGTCCTCGCGGAAGCCGCGGACACCGTGGTCACATCCCCCACCCGCCGCGGGGCCCCGTTGCCGTTCATGCACCCGATCCTCGCATGATCGGAGGGCGCCGGACGCCGCCCGCTAGCCGAGCCCGCCGACCCGCAGCGTGATGTTCAGCCGACCGGTGAGCCCGAGCCCTTGCGGCCCCGTGCCCGGCAGGACCTTCGGCACCCCGTGATAGGCCAGTCGGCTCGAGTTCCCGAAGACGAACAGGTCGCCGCTGCACAGCCGCACGTCCTGGTAGGGCCGGCCGCGCGAGGCGGTGTTCCCGAAGCGGAACACGCAGGTGTCGCCCAGGCTGAGCGAGACCACGGGCGCCCCGGACCGCTCCTCGGCGTCGCGGTGCATGCCCATGCGGGAGTCGCCGTCGTAGAAGTTGACCAGGGCGATGTCGTAGACGACCTCGGGCCCAGGCGGCGTCCCGTAGGCCGCGGCCACCGCCTCCCGCCCGAGGTCGGCGAGCCAGCGGGGCATCGGCTTGACCGGGGTCCCGTCGCCGTCGACGGCGGTGCGGGCGTAGCCGTACGGGTACCAGTGCAGCCCGAGGCACACCTGCCGGGCGGTCATCGTCCCGCCGCCCGGGGTCCGTACCGTACGCAGGCCCGCGGGCGGGCGCGCCCACGCGCGGCAGGCGGCCAGCAGCTCCCGCTGCCGCGCGGCTGCGATCCAGTCGGGAACGTGCACGGCGCCCGGCGCGATCACGGTCCGCTCGCGCGGGAAGAGTTCCCGGTCCATACCTTGATTGTCGCGGACCGGCTGACAGACTTCCCGTATGGAGATCACCTCATACGTCAAGGCCCTCGAGCGGGAGGGCGAGCTGCTCGCCGAGCTGGCGGAGCGGGCCGGTACGGACGCCCTCGTGCCCACCTGCCCGCAGTGGCGCGTCGCCGACCTGCTCCGGCACACCGGGGCGGTGCACCGCTGGGCGGCCGGTTTCGTCGGGGAGGGCCTGCTGGACCCGGTGCCGTTCCCGGACGCGCCCGAGCTGACCGGCGGGGAGCTGCTGGCCTGGTTCGGCGAGGGCCACGCGGACCTGGTGCGGACCCTGGCCGAGGCGCCGGCCGACGTGCAGTGCTGGACCTTCCTCCCGACGGCCGCGCCCTCGCCGCTGGCCTTCTGGGCGCGGCGGCAGGCCCATGAGACGGCCGTGCACCGGATGGACGCGGAAGCGGCGCTCGGTGTCGTGTTCTCGCCGGTCGACCCGGAGTTCGCGGAGGACGGGGTGGACGAGCTGCTGACCGGCTTCCACGCGCGCCCGCGCAGCCGAGTACGGACCCCGGAGCCCCGGGTGCTGCGGATCAGGGCCTTCGACACGGGTGCGGTGTGGACGGTGCACCTTTCGCCGGAGCCGGCCCGTACGGTGCTGGGCGGGGCGGACGACCCGGTCGACTGCGAGGTGTCGGGCGAGGCGGGCTGGCTGTACGCGGCCCTGTGGAACCGGCTGCCGCTGGCGGGGCCCGGAGTGACCGGCGACTTGGGGCTGGCGCGGCTGTGGAGCGAGGCCGCGGGGATCTGAGGCCGACCGGGGCGGGAGGCCGACCGGGCGGGAGCCGAGGGGGTACGGGGGCGGGGCCGGCGGCCCGGGGGCGCGGCGGGCCGGCCTCCCGGTGTTCTGTAGGGTCTGCTGCTCCAACGATCTTGGGGGTAGCAGATGTTCCTTTCCACCGCGCGGGCCACCGCCGTGCTGGCCGTCGCGCTGGCGGCGTTCGCGGTCTCCTGCGGCGCGGACCCGGCGGCTGCGCCCGCCGGCGCGGCCGCGCCGTCCTCGTCGGCCCCCGCTGCCGCGTCCGGCTCGGCGTCGGCACCCGCGCCGGCGTCCTCGCCGAGACCCTCGTCCTCGGTCCCGGCCGACGCCTCCGTGCCGCCCGAGAAGGTCCGGGACGCCTTCGCGGGGCTCCAGGCGACGCTGGACGACACCTGCACCCCGGCCCAGTGCTCCTACTTCCTCAACCGCGTCTACGACGAACTCCACCGCATGGACCGCGCGATGAAGGCGGACCCCAAGGGGCCCGGCCACTTCCCCGAGCCGATCGCGCTGATCGCGAAGCTCGACGCGGAACTGGGCGGCGACCGGTCCTTCGAGAACCTGAAGGAGCACCAGAAGTCGCTGATCGGCACCCGGGACAAGATCAACACGTGGATGCAGGGCCACCCGGACGACTACCGCTGACGGCTGACCGCCGACCCGCTCCGGACGGGTGGACGGGCAGCGGGGTGGACCGAGCGCCGGAGCCGTCGACCGTGGGGCGCCAGGGGCGGCCCTCAACCGAGGGTGGCGGCGTGGTCGGTCTGGCTGCGGAACTCCCATGCCGGGCCGGTGTTCCAGGGGTTGGGCATGGCCGCGCTGGTCGCGTACGCGTAGCCCGCTCCGCGGTCGAAGGCCGTGCGCAGGGTCGAGCGCATCGCGTCGGCGTCCGGCACCTCGTGGACCAGGTGCCAGAACGCGGTTCCGGTCGGGTCGAGTTCGCTGCCGGCGCGGTAGCCGTCGCGGGCGTCGAAGACGTTGCCGCCGAGCCAGCCGCCGCCCGTGTACGCGGCGTAGGTGTCCTCGTAGGTGACGAAGACGTCCGCGGTCCGGTGGCCGGGTTCCAGGTAGCAGTCGGCTATCGCCGTGCCGGGGTTGTTGACGACGAGGCCGGGGACGGCGGGGTCGACGGTGTCCATGGCGTCCTCGACGTAGCTGCGGAGCTCCGCGTAGTGGTCGCGGGTGGCGTTGCCCGGACCGCAGTCGCGGCTGACGACGTCGAAGAAGATGCCGTCGACGTGGAGTCGGCCGTCCGGGGACTTCAGGTAGTTGTCGACGGACGCCTTGACGGCGGCGGCGTCCCGGTTGCCGTGGTCGGTGTGGACGTAGCCGAGCACCTTGGTCCTCTCGCCGGTGGCGGTGGTGCCGCCGCGCAGGACATCGGCGCGGGCCCGCCAGGCGGCGTCGAACGGGGCGTCGCCGTTGCCGGGGTTGAGAACCACCACGGAGGCGGCCGGGCCGGTGGCGGTGAGATCGGCCAGCATGCGGTCGTTCGCCCAGACGTACGCCGGGACGCCGATCTCCAGGCCCCGCACGCCCGGCATCCGGGGTACGGGAGGTGCGGTGGGGCTGGGGGCGGGCGCGAGCGAGGGCGCCCGGTCCGCCCGCGACGGGTCCCCGCCGCGCACCGGGTCCGCGCCGCGCACCGGGCCGCCCGCCGTGACGGCGGGGGACGGAGCGGCGAGTAACGCGGTGACCAGTACGGCGTACAGGGCCTTCACGGCGCGGCGCATGAACGTTCCTCCGGCGGCGGCAGGGGGGTGTTCGACCCGAGGAACACTAGACGGGCGGCCGGTGCTTCAAGGCTGAACCGCCCGCATTCGTCAGACAAACAGAAGAGCGAGTCGTCCCCGCTTCGCGTGAATCCGCCCCGGGGTCCGCCGCCTTCACCTCATACGGCCGGCAGCCCCACCCCGTGCGCGAGCTGGCCGGCGGCGTGCGCGAAGAAGCCGGCCCGGTCCTCGACCACCCGGTTGAACTGGCCGAACAGCTCGAAGGAGACCAGGCCGACCAGTTGGGCCCAGGCGGCGACCAGCGCGGCGGTGACCTCCGGGGGCAGCCCGTCGGCGAAGTCGGCGGTCATCCGGACGGCTTCGGGGCGCAGCGGCGCGGGGAGCGGCGGCAGGGCCAGACCGCGGCCCTCGTAGGCGTCGCGGGCGATGGCGATGAACGCGTTCCCGACCCGGGAGGCCGGGCCGATGGTGTCGGCGGGAGCGCTGTAGCCGGGGACCGGGGAGCCGTAGATGAGGGCGTACTCGTGGGGGTGCTCCAGCGCCCAGGCGCGCACGGCCTCGCAGACGGCGACCCAGCGGGCGCGGGGCGCGCCCCCGGCGGCGAGGGAGCGGGCGTCGGCCTCCTCGGCCGCCGCGCCGACGCTGTCGTACGCGTCGACGATGAGGGCGGTGAGCAGCTCGTCGCGGCTGGGGAAGTAGCGGTAGAGGGCGGAGGAGACCATGCCCAGCTCGCGGGCGACGGCGCGCAGCGAGAGCTTGGCGGCGCCTTCGGCTGCGAGCATGCGGCGCGCCTCGTCCTTGATGGCGGCGGTGACCTCGATGCGGGCCCGTTCCCTGGCCCCTCGCACGGTGTTCATGCGCGCCAGTGTGCCACGCGGACAGAGCACTGCCCAAAAATCAGAGCTCCGCTCCCTTTCGAGAGCACTGCTCTTGATTTGGTGCGCCGATCCGTGCACACTGATCTCAGACGAGAGCAGTGCTCTCCATTTGGATCGCCGCACCGGAGGCCACCATGAACGCGTCCCGCCCGTACTACGCCCAGGCCGGCCCGCTCGCCGTCCGCTTCAACGCGCTGTTCGGCAAGCTGGCCAGGATCGGCATCAGCCTCGCCGGTACGGCCGAGCTGTCGGTCCGCGGCCGCACGTCCGGCGCGATGCAGCGGATCCCGGTCAACCCGCACACGTACCGGGGCGCGCAGTACCTGGTCTCGGCCCGCGGCCACTCCCAGTGGGTCCGCAACATGCGGGTCGCCGGCGGCGGTGAACTGCGCGTGGGCCGCAAGGTGCGCACCTTCACCGCCACCGAGATCACGGACCCCGTCGAGCAGGCGGCCATCCTGCGCGCCTACCTGGAGAAGTGGGGCTGGGAGGTCAACCGCTTCTTCCAGGGGGTCACGGCCGCGTCTTCCGACGCGGAACTCCGGGCGGCCGCGGGCGACCACCCCGTCTTCCGCATCACGGTCTCCACCTGACCGCCCGCCTGGCCGACCGCCCGGCTCACGCCGGAAGGCCGCCGGCGGCGGTGAGGCGGAGCCGCGAAGTCCGACCGACCCCCGGCGCGGGGAGGCCGCCGACGGCGTGAGGCGGGGCCGCGAAGTCCGACCGACCCCGGGCGCGGGAAGGCCGCCGGCGGCGGTGAGGCGGAGCCGTGGAGTCCAGCCGACAGCCCGCACCGCCCTCCTAGCTCCCCTGCCCGTCCCCTGCCCGTCCCCTGCCCGTCCCCGCCGGCCGCCCGCCTGCCAGCCGGCCGGCCAGCCAGTGAGGTAGCCGGCTGGCCAGCCCGCCGGCCAGGGCCTACGCCTGGCCGCGGTCGCCGCCGCGGGCCGCCTGCCGGGCGTCCAGCGCGTGCAGCGCCCGGCGCGCCAGCGGGTACGTACGCACCAGATCGGCCAGGGTCGTCGAACCCCGCGTGATGCGGGCGAAGGCCCGCCACGCCGGCCGGAAGCCGGTGATCACCGCGTGCAGCAGCCCCGGCCGGGCCTCGAAGACGGCCAGCATCCGCCTGCCGACGCCCATCTCCACGCCCAGCCCCGCCTTCACGGCGAAGGCGTAGTTGAGCGCCTGGCGGCGCGCGTCCACCCCGTCCTGCGCTTCGGAGATCTTCACCGCCCACTCCCCCGCCAGCCGCCCGGAGCGCAGCGCGAAGGAGATGCCCTCACGGGTCCACGGCTCCAGCAGTCCGGCGGCGTCGCCGGCCACCAGCACCCGGCCGCGCGACAGCGGCGAATCGGGCGTACGGCAGCGGGTCAGGTGCCCGGAGGAGACCGCCGGTTCGAAGCCGGCGAGTCCGAGCCTGGCGATGAAGTCGTCCAGGTAGCGCTTGGTCGCGGCGCCCTCGCCCTTGGCCGAGATGACGCCGACGGTGAGGGTGTCGCCCTTGGGGAAGACCCAGCCGTAACTGCCGGGCAGCGGACCCCAGTCGATCAGGACCCGGCCCTTCCAGTCCTCCGCGACCGTGTCCGGGACGGGGATCTCCGCCTCCAGGCCCAGGTCGACCTGCTCCATCTCGACCCCGACGTGCGCGCCGATCCGGCTCGCGCTGCCGTCCGCCCCGACCACCGCGCGGGCCAGGACGGTCTCGCCGTCGGCGAGCACCACGGCGACGGTGCGCCGGTCGGGCACGGCCGCCCCGTGCTGCTCGACCCGGGCCACCGCGGTGCCCGTGCGCACGGTCGCGCCGACCTTCTCGGCCTCGGCGACCAGGCCGGCGTCGAACTCCGGCCGGTTGATCAGCCCGAACAGCATCTGCTTCGAGCGCCGGGTCCGGGACAGCTTCCCTTCCAGGGAGAAGGTGACCGCGTGGATCCGGTCCTTGAGGGGCAGCACGAAGCCCGGCGGCAGGGCGTCGCGCGAGGGCCCGATGATGCCGCCGCCGCACGTCTTGTACCGGGGCAGCTCGGCCTTCTCCAGCAGGAGCACGCGCCGCCCCGCCGTTGCCGCCGCGTACGCCGCCGAGGACCCGGCGGGCCCGGCCCCGACCACGACCACGTCCCACACTTCGCCGGTCTCCCCGCTGCCCCCGGCCACCTCGTCGTCCGCCCCCCGTGCGGCGTTCCCCGCGTTTGCGTCGCGTACGTCGTCGCTGTCGCTGTCGCTGCTCACGATGTGCTGCTGCTCCTGATCACCCGTTGCTCCGATGCCGGGGAAATCCTACGGCGAGACACCGCCCCGTTCCGCTGTGCGAGGATCGGGACTGTCTTTCGCCGTAGCCGGCATACGCACACCCATGCGGATGCGGGTGGCGTACACAGAGCACAACGTCGCACCCAAAAGGAGCGTGCCCATGTCCCAGAATCCGATCGCCGAGACCGTCGCCTCGCTGATGCCCCGCGCCAAGCGGGAGCTGACCGAGCTGGTGGCCTTCCAGTCGGTGGCGGACTGGGCGCAGTTCCCCAAGAGCGAGAGCGAGGCCGCCGCGAACTGGGTGGCGGACGCACTGCGCGCCGAGGGCTTCCAGGACGTGGCGCTGCTCGACACCCCGGACGGCACCCAGTCCGTGTACGGCTTCCTGCCCGGCCCCGAGGGCGCCCCGACCGTCCTGCTCTACGCGCACTACGACGTGCAGCCGCCGCTGGACGACGCCGCCTGGATATCGCCCGCGTTCGAGCTGACCGAGCGCGACGGCCGCTGGTACGGGCGCGGCACCGCCGACTGCAAGGGCGGGTTCATCATGCACCTGCTGGCGCTGCGCGCCCTGAAGGCCAACGGCGGTGTGCCGGTGGGCGTGAAGGTGATCGTCGAGGGCTCCGAGGAGCAGGGCACCGGCGGCCTCCAGCAGTACGCGCAGGCGCACCCCGGGCTGCTGGCCGCGGACACGGTCGTCATCGGCGACGCGGGCAACTTCCGGCTCGGCCTGCCGACGGTGACCGCCACCCTGCGCGGCATGACCCTGATCAAGGTCAAGATCGACACCCTGGGCGGCAACCTGCACTCCGGCATGTTCGGCGGCGTGGCCCCCGACGCGCTGGCGGCGCTGATCCGGCTGCTGGACTCGCTGCGCGCGGCGGACGGTTCGACGACCGTGGACGGGCTGGCCTCGGACGCGGTGTGGGAGGGCCTGCAGTACCCGGAGGCGGACTTCCGCGCCGACGCGAAGGTGCTGGACGGGGTCGAGCTGATCGGCGAGGGCACGATCGCGGACCGGCTGTGGGCCCGTCCCGCCGTGACGGTGCTGGGCATCGACTGCCCGTCGGTGGTCGGCGCGACGCCGTCGGTGCACGCGAGCGCCGGCGCGCTGATCAGCCTGCGGGTGCCGCCGGGCGTGGACACCGCGGAGGCCATCAAGCTGCTGGAGGCCCATCTGACGGCGCACACGCCGTGGCAGGCGAAGCTGGAGCTCGAGGTGGTGGGCCAGGGCCAGCCGTTCCAGGCGGACACCAGCAGCCCGGCGTACGCGTCGATGGCGGCGGCCCTGCAGGCGGCGTACCCGGGCCAGGAGATGCAGGTCGCCGGCATGGGCGGCTCGATCCCGCTGTGCAACACGCTGACGCAGCTCTACCCGGACGCGGAGATGCTGCTGATCGGGCTGAGCGAGCCGGAGGCGCAGATCCACGCGGTGAACGAGAGCGTCTCGCCGCAGGAGCTGGAGCGGCTGTCGGTGGCGGAGGCCCTCTTCCTCGTCAACTACGCGGAATCCAAGCGCGGCTGACACCGGCCGCTTCGCGGGCCGGCGGGGGACGCGGCCGCCGCCTCGCGAAGGCGGCGGCCGGCCCCGGGTGCCGGGCGTCCGGTCAGCCGACCGGGACGCCCGCCTCCAGGTACAGCGGACGGCCGCGTTCCCGGGCGCGCAGGGCCCAGCGCAAGCGCTCGTAGCGGTGCTGCGGGAGCAGTCCGGCGGCCTCGGTCTCGGTGACGAACCGCCAGGCCCGCAGTTCGGGGCCGGGCAGCCGGAGGCCGGCCGCCGCGCCGTCCGGGAGGCGGCCTCCGTCGAAGAGCAGGCGCAGGCCCCCGAAGCCGGGCGGCTGCGGGCGCTCCCAGTCGACGACCAGCAGCCCGGGGGCCCGGTCCAGTACGAGGCCCAGTTCCTCGGCGACCTCCCGTACGCCCGCGCACGCCGGTGCCTCGCCGGCTTCGACGACGCCGCCGGGGAACTCCCAGCCCGCCTTGTACGTCGGATCCACCAGCAGCACCCGGTCCTGGTCGTCGAAGAGCAGGACCCCGGACGCCACCGTCTCCCGTGTGGGCTCCGGGGTCTGCACGATGTCGCAGACGGGCGCCGCCTCGGTGCGCACGGCTTCGGCGATCCGCTCCGCGGTCTCGCGCACGCTCAGGGCGCCGTTGTCGATGACGTGCGCGTCGGTGGTGAGCCAGCCGAGCGCCTGCTGGTAGGCGGGGATGTGGTCGTAGGCCCACTGGCGGACGCGCAGGTCGACGTCCTGCGGCTCCCCCGGCTCCTCGCGCGTCGCGATCCGCGCGCGCAGGATCGTTTCCGCTGGGGCCAGGAGCACATGGCGCACCGGAATCCGCCGGGCCGCCAGCGCGCCGAAGATCTCGTCCCGGTACTCCTGCCTGAGCAGCGTCATCGGTACGACGAGGACCCCGCCCAGTTCCGTGAGCATCGCCGCCGCCGTGTCCACCACCAGCCGGCGCCAGCTCGGCAGGTCCTGGTAGTCGCAGACCTCCGCCAGGCGTTTGCGCGGCAACAGCGCCCGCAGCGCGTCGCCGATCAACTCCGGGTCGAACAGGGTGCTGTCCGGCAGGATCCCGGTCAGTTCGCGGGCCGTGCTGGTCTTCCCGGCGCCGAATGTGCCGTTGATCCAGACAATCACGTCTACCCCTCTCCCCATGGCTCGTCCGGAGCCCCCAGTGGCTTGCCCGTCCCACCCTGGCACGGAAACCTCACTATCGGCCGAGTGCTTATCCTCAAGGTCAGCGCCCCGTCCGATATCTCCGGAGGTTTCCCCGCCGTGCCCCACAGCCGCCGCCCGTCCGACCCCCGTTACGGAAACCGGCCGACCATGAAGGACGTGGCGGCCCGGGCGGGTGTGGGCCTGAAAACGGTGTCGCGCGTGGTCAACGGGGAGGCCGGGGTCACCCCCGACACCGAGCGGCGGGTCCAGGAGGCCATCGACGCCCTGGGCTTCCGCCGCAACGACAGCGCCCGCGTGCTGCGCAAGGGCCGTACCGCGACGGTGGGTCTGGTCCTGGAGGACCTCGCCGACCCCTTCTACGGCCCGCTGAACCGGGCGGTGGAGGAGGTGGCCCGCGCGCACGGCGCACTGCTGATCAACGGCTCCAGCGCCGAGGACCCGGACCGGGAGCGGGAGTTGGCGCTCGCGCTGTGCGCGCGCCGGGTGGACGGGCTGATCGTGATCCCGGCGGGCGACGACCACCGCTACCTGGAACCGGAGATCAGGGCGGGTGTGGCCACGGTGTTCGCGGACCGCCCCGCGGGCCGGATCGAGGCCGACGTGGTCCTCTCGGACAGCTTCGGCGGAGCCCGGGACGGGGTGGCCCACCTGATCGCGGGCGGCCACCGCCGGATCGGGTTCATCGGTGACCACCCCCGCATCCACACGGCGACGGAGCGGCTGCGCGGCTACCGCGCGGCGATGGCGGACGCCGGGCTGCCGGTGGCCGGATCCTGGGTCTCGCTCGGCTCCACGGCCCCCGGGCGGGTCGCGGCGGCGGCCCGGTCGATGCTCACGGGCCCGGACGCGGTGTCGGCCGTCTTCGCCGGCAACAACCGCGTGACGGTCACGCTCGTACGGGTCCTCGCGGAACGGGAGCGCGCGCGGGGGCGGGAGCGGCAGGAGGAGCACCCGGTGGCCCTGGTGGGCTTCGACGACTTCGAACTGGCCGATCTGCTCCGCCCCGGCGTGACGGTGGTCGCCCAGGACCCGGCGGCCATGGGCCGGGTGGCCACGGACCGCCTCTTCCAGCGCCTGGCGGGAGCCGACCTCCCGCCGGCCCGCATCGAGCTCCCGACCCGCCTCATCCCCCGCGGCTCGGGCGAACTCCCGCCGGCCGGCGGATAGGGGCGCGCCGGAGCGGCCCCGGCAACGGGCCGCGGCCCGGACCCGTCGCAGGACGGGTCCGCGCCGCGGGGCAGCCGGTTCGGGGCGGGCGGGCGGCTACGCGGTCGCCGTGAGCGTCGCCGAGCGGCGCGGGATCGCGAAGGCGTCGAGTTCCGCGCGGGTCAGGCCGGTGAGGGCGGTGACCTCGTCGGCGCCGACCGCTCCGCAGTCCAGACCGCGGACCAGGTAGCCGGCCAGGGCCTTGGCGGTGGCGGGCTCGTCCATCACGTCGCCCTCGATCTTGGCGACGTACGCCTTCAGGCGCGCGGCGGCGGCTTCGAGGCCCTCGCGGTAGAAGGTGAACACGGCCGCGTAGCGGGTCGGCAGGTGCGCCGGGTGCATGTCCCAGCCCTGGTAGTAGGCGCGGGCCAGGGCCCGGCGGGTCAGGCCGTAGTGCAGCTTCCAGCCCTCGTGGACCTTCTCGGTGGTGCCGATCGGCAGCACGTTGGTGGAGCCGTCGGAGACGCGTACGCCGGTGCCGGCGGCCGCGACCTGCATGATCGCCTTCGCGTGGTCGGCGGCGGGGTGGTCGCTGGCCTGGTAGGCGGCGGAGACGCCGACGCAGGCGCTGTAGTCGAAGGTGCCGTAGTGCAGGCCGGTGGCGCGGCCCTTGGACGCCTCGATCATCCGGGCGACGGTGGCGGTGCCGTCGGAGGCCAGGATGGACTGGCTGGTCTCGATCTGGATCTCGAAGCCGATCCGGCCCGGCCGCAGGCCGCGGGTGCTCTCGAAGGCCTCCAGCAGCTTGACGAACGCGCTGACCTGCTCGGCGTAGGTGACCTTGGGGAGGGTCAGGACGAGGCCCTCGGGCAGGCCGCCGTGCTCCAGCAGGCCGGAGAGGAAGATGTCGGTGGTGCGGATGCCGCGGTCGCGGACGTTGGACTCCATGCACTTCATGCGGATGCCCATGTACGGGGCGTTCGTGCCGTTGGAGAAGGCTTCGGAGACGAGGCGGGCGGCGCGGGCCGCGGCCTGGTCCTCCTCCTGGTCGGAGCGGACGCCGAAGCCGTCCTCGAAGTCGACGCGCAGGTCCTCGATCGGCTCGGAGGCGAGCTTGGCGCGGACGCGGTCGTAGACCGGTACGGCCAGCTCGTCGGAGATGCCCAGCACCTTGGCGAAGGTGGCGGCGTCCGGGGCGTGCTCGTCCAGAGCCGCGAGGGCCTGGTCGCCCCAGGAGCGGATGGTGTCCGCGGCGAACACGTCGCCGGGTACGTAGACGGTGTGGATGGGCTGGCGGGTGCCGGGGTCGCCCGGGTAGTGGCGCGCGAGCTCCGCGTCCACCGGGGCGAGGGAGGCGCTGATGCCCTCGCTGACCGCGCCTGCGAGGCTCGTCGCCACCTTCTCCTGCTGACCCATCGTGCACTCTCCTCTTTTCCGCTTCACGGAAGCTTAGATCCGCATAGCAGAATTTAGTCACGGGGTTCCGCTCAGTCAATGGTCCCCCGGCCGTCCCGGGGAAACGACCCGGGGCCGTGCGGTGAGAATCACCACACGGCCCCGGGTCGGAGAGATACGCAGGTCAGGGACTAGCCCTTGCGCGCCTTGATCTCGCCGGTCAGCTGCGGGACGACCGTGAAGAGGTCGCCGACCACGCCGTAGTCGACCAGGTCGAAGATCGGGGCCTCGGCGTCCTTGTTGATGGCCACGATGGTCTTCGAGGTCTGCATGCCGGCCCGGTGCTGGATCGCGCCGGAGATGCCCGAGGCGATGTACAGCTGCGGGGAGACCGACTTGCCGGTCTGGCCGACCTGGTTGGAGTGCGGGTACCAGCCGGCGTCGACGGCGGCGCGCGAGGCGCCGACGGCCGCACCGAGGGAGTCCGCGAGGTCCTCGATGATGTGGAAGTTCTCGGCGCCGTTGACGCCGCGGCCGCCGGAGACCACGATCGCGGCCTCGGTCAGCTCGGGGCGGCCGGTCGACTCGCGCGGGGTGCGGCCGGTGACCTTGGTGCCGGTGGCCAGGGCGCCGAAGGTGACGGCGAGCGCCTCGACGGCGCCGGCGGCCGGAGCGGCCTCGACCGGGGCCGAGTTCGGCTTCACGGTGATGACCGGGGTGCCCTTGGAGACGCGGGACTTGGTGGTGAAGGACGCGGCGAAGGCGGACTGCGTCGCGACCGGACCCTCGTCACCGGCCTCCAGGTCGATGGCGTCGGTGATGATGCCGGAGCCGATGCGGACCGCGAGGCGCGCGGCGATCTCCTTGCCCTCGGCGGAGGACGGGACGAGCACGGCGGCCGGGGAGACGGCCTCGTACGCGGCCTGGAGCGCGTCGACCTTCGGTACGACGAGGTACTCGGTGAACTCGGGGGCGTCGGCGGTGAGGACCTTGACCGCACCGTGCTCGGCGAGCACCGCGGCGGTGGCGTCGGCACCGGCGCCCAGGGCGACGGCGACGGGCTCGCCGATGCGGCGGGCCAGCGTCAGCAGCTCGAGGGTGGGCTTGCGGACGGCGCCGTCCACGTGGTCGACGTAGACGAGAACTTCAGCCATGGGACTGCTCTCCTGCTATTGCGAAGTGTCTGGGGGCTAAGCGGGGTGACCGAAGTTCTCAGATGAACTTCTGGCCGGCCAGGAACTCGGCCAGCTGCTTGCCGCCCTCGCCCTCGTCCTTGACGATCGTGCCGGCGGTGCGGGCCGGGCGCTGGGCCGCGGAGTCGACCTTGGTCCAGGAGCCTTCCAGGCCGACCTCGTCGGCCTCGATCTCCAGCTCCTCCAGGTCCCAGGACTCCACCGGCTTCTTCTTGGCGGCCATGATGCCCTTGAAGGACGGGTAGCGGGCCTCGCCCGACTGGTCCGTCACCGAGACGAGCGCCGGGAGGGAGGCCTCCAGCTGCTCGCTCGCGGTGTCGCCGTCGCGGCGGCCGGTCACGGTGCCGTCCTCGACCTTGACCTCGGAGAGCAGGGTGACCTGCGGGACGCCCAGGCGCTCGGCCAGGATCGCCGGGAGCACGCCCATGGTGCCGTCCGTCGAGGCCATGCCCGTGATGACCAGGTCGTAGCCGGCCTTCTCGATGGCCTTGGCGAGCACCAGCGAGGTGCCCATGACGTCGGTGCCGTGCAGGTCGTCGTCCTCGACGTGGATGGCCTTGTCGGCACCCATCGACAGCGCCTTGCGCAGCGCGTCCTTGGCGTCCTCGGGGCCCACCGTCAGAACGGTGATCTCCGCGTCGTCGGCCTCGTCGGCGATCTGCAGCGCCTGCTCGACGGCGTACTCGTCGAGCTCCGACAGCAGGCCGTCGACGTCGTCACGGTTGACGGTCAAGTCCTCGGTGAACTGCCGGTCGCCGGTGGCGTCGGGCACGTACTTCACACAGACAACGATCCTCAGGCTCACGCCGGCTCTCCTACCGCATCGTCTTTTCTGGTACCGCCTTGTGCAGGCAGCATAGGCGCCTTGTCGGGCGGATCCCGGTCGGGGCGGCCCGCGCTCCGAAGGGAATGTTACTCGTCAGTACACCGTGGCTCCCGCGCAGGCGCAAGCTCGGTGAACTGTGATCTGTCCAACGCCGCCCTACCCGCCCCAACAGGGACGATTCAGTCGCGCAGCGCGTTGAAGCGACCTTGGTGGTACAGCAGGGGGCGACCCTCTCCGGCCGGATCCCCCGCCACCGCCTCAGCGATGATCACACGGTGCTCGCCCGCGGGCACCCTCGCCACCACCCGGCAGACCAGCCACGCCAGCACCCCGTCCAGTACGGGGACCCCGTGCGGGCCCGCGCTCCAGCCGGTGGCGGCGGCGAAACGGTCCGCCCCGGTCCGGGCGAAGAGGCCCGCCAGCTCGCGCTGGTGCTCGCCGAGTATGTGGACCCCGAGGTGGTCGCTGTCGCGCACCGCGGGCCAGCTGGAGGACCCGGTGCCGATGGTGAAGGACAGCAACGGCGGGTCCGCGGAGACGGAGTTGAGCGAGGTGGCGGTGAAGCCCGCCGGGCGCCCGCCGGTCTCGGCGGTGATCACCGCGACCCCGGCGGCGTGCCGGCGGAACACGGAGCGCAGGAGGTCGGGCGAGCCGGGGTGTCCGGCGTACCGGGGGGACGAAGTGGCGGTCGGGGCCGCGGGAGCGGTCATCGGGGTACTTCCTTCTGCCGCGGAGCACGCGGGCGCTGTCGGGGATCGGGGACCGGAATGTTCAGCGACCCTGACAGCGCGCGCTCGCGTACCGGACGAGGTCCACATGGACCCGCCCGTAGAGCAGGAGTTCAAACGGCATACGGCCAGCCTGGCGATCTCCCGTGTACACAGTCAAGCGGGATCCGTCAGATGTCAGGCGCGTCACGCCGCGTACGGGCCCGCGGGACGGCGCGTGCACCGGCGCCCGCTTCATACCGCGGCGCCCAGGGCCGCGATCACATCCGCCTTGCGCGGCATCCCGGCCGCCCGCCGCACGATCCGGCCGGCCGCGTCCAGGACCAGCACGGTCGGGGTCTTCTCGATGCCCAGCGACCGCACCAGCTCGAGCCGGTCTTCGGCGTCGATCTCGATGTGCGCGACCCCCTCGATCATCCCCGCGACCTCGGCGAGGATCCGCCGCGTGGCCCGGCAGGGCTGGCAGAAGGCGCTGGAGAACTGCACCAGGCTGGCCCGCCGTCCGGGCTCCGCGCCCAGCTCCGCGGCGCCCAGGGAGACCCGGCCGCCGTCCCCGCCGCCGTGCCGCTCGTCGTCCTGCCCGCGCACCCGCGCTCCCCTCGCCGTCTTCGCTTACGCGCCCCATGCTCGTACGCTCGTACTCTGATCGGAGCGCCTTGCGGAGGAACCGCATTCCCGGCGTGACGAGAATCTCCCCGGGCACAGTCGTCTGGGCTGGCCAGCAGCCCGCGTTTGGGGCACGATCCCCCATGGGTCGCGTACCTACGCTTCCGTAACTTCCGGCCGGGAGCACCTCCCCAGGCAGAAAGCGGGGTCTCCCCACGATGGCTGAGCTCGTCTACCCTCCCGTGATCGGCGCGGCGCACGGACTGTTCCGCGCGCTGGACATCCGGATCGACATGAAGGGCACCGAGAACATCCCCCGCAAGGGCGGGGCGGTCCTGGTGTCGAACCACATCGGCTACCTCGACTTCATCTTCGCCGGCCTGACCGCGCGGCCGCAGAAGCGCCTGGTGCGCTTCATGGCCAAGGAGTCGGTGTTCCGGCACAAGGTGTCCGGCCCGCTGATGCGCGCGATGAAGCACATCCCGGTGGACCGCAAGCAGGGTGAGACGGCATACCAGCACGCTCTGGACTCGCTGCGGGCCGGCGAGATCATCGGGGTGTTCCCCGAGGCGACGATCTCCCAGTCCTTCACCCTCAAGAGCTTCAAGTCGGGTGCGGCGCGCATGGCCCAGGAGGCCGGGGTCCCGCTGATCCCGGTGGCGCTGTGGGGCACCCAGCGGCTGTGGACCAAGGGCCGTCCGAAGAACCTGAAGCGCAGCCACGTCCCGGTGACGATGCGGGTCGGCGAGCCGATCGAGGCGCCGACGGACCAGTACGCCGGGGCCATCACCCGCCGCGTGCGGGAGCGCGTGCAGGAGCTGCTGGACGCGGCGCAGCGCGCCTACCCGGACAAGCCCAAGGACGCCGCCGACTCCTGGTGGCTGCCCGCCCACCTGGGCGGCACCGCCCCGACGGCGGCCCAGGTCAAGGAAGCCGGCTGAGCCGAATCCGGAGCGCGGCCCCGCCCCCCGTCAGGCTTCGCGCTTGCGGCGGCGGTGGGCCGCCACCCGTGAGCGTCCCGCGCACGGGGTGGAGCAGTAGCGGCGCACGCTGCCCGGACCGGTGGCGAGGAAGAACCGCCCGCAGCCCTCGGCGGCGCAGGCTCCCCAGGCGATCCGCCCGTATTCGGTGAGCAGCTGGGCCAGTGCGAGGGCGCCCGAGGCCAGGAACCAGTCGCCCCAGCCCGCGTCCTCGCCGCGGTCCACGTGCAGGTGCCAGGGATGCCCGTCGTGCCGGGTCAGCCGGGGACGGGTGGCGCACTCCTCCAGCAGCGCGTTGAGGGCGTCGGCGGCCCGGTCCTCGTCGCCCTCGCGGAGCACCCCCGCCATCCGCCGGGCGGCGGCCCGCAGTTCGGCGGCGGCCGCCTCGGGGAAGGCCTCCGCGGTGAGGTCCGCCGGGCGCTCCCCGTGCCCGGCGAGCAGCAACGCGAGCTCGGTGCGCGGCAGTTCGGGGTCCGCGCGGACCGCCTCGGCGAGGTCGATCAGCCGCCGGGCCGCCGAGAATCCCCCTCGCGGGTCCGTCATGCCCGGATCCTTTCCTCGTACACCCGAATGACGTAACGTCTTGTGCTGCTATCACGTTACCGCAGCGGGGAGGGGTCGGGATGAGCGGGTTCGGGCGGTACCTGGCGGCGGCGCTGGCCGCGCGGTTCGCCTCCGAGGGCATGGGCATGGCCGTGGTCCTGCTCGCCCTGGAACGCACCGAGAGCGCCTCGTACGGGGCGTTCGTCCTGACGGCCTGGCTCGCGCCGCACGTCCTGGCGGCCCCGCTCGCGGGCACCGCCGCGAGCCGCACCGGCCGGCCCCGCCTCTTCCACCTCGGCACCCTGGCCGGCTTCACCGCGGCCGTGGCGGCGCTGGCCCTGCTGCTGGGCCGGGCCCCGCTGCCGCTGGTGCTCGTGGTGGCGGTGCTCGGCGGCAGCTGCGGGCCGATGGTGACGGGCGGACTGTCCAGCCTGGTCACCGGGCTGGTCCCGGCGGGCGCCGGGCGGGACCGCGCCTACGGCTGGGACGCCTCCACCTACAACGCGGCCGCGGTGACCGCGCCGGCGGCGGTCAGCCTGGTGACGGCCCTGGGTTCGGCGGCTCCGGCGATGGCGGTCCTGGCGGTGTCCGGCGCGCTGGCGGCCGCGCTCGCCGCGACCCTCCCGTACGGGCCCGGGGGCGCGGCCGCGCCCCAGGACGGACCCCGGGCCGGGCTGGGGGCCGGGCTCGCGGCCCTGTGGCGGGTCCGGGAGCTGCGGGCCGTCACCTCGGCGACGACCCTGGCGTTCGTGGGCATCGGCTCCCTCACCACCACGTCGGTCCTGCTGGCGGCGGGGCTCGGCAGCCCGGGCGCCGGGGGCGTGCTGATGACGGCCTTCGCGGTGGGCGCCCTGGCGGGCTCGCTGACGCTGGGCCGGATGACGGCCGTGGAGCCGGGCCGCCTGGTGCGGTGGGCCCTGGCCGGGACCGGGGCGGCGCTGGCCGGGGCCGCGTTCACGCCCTCCCTCCCCGCCACGGTGGCCCTGTTCGCGGTGGCCGGGGTGTGCGACGGACCGCTGCTCACCGCCACCCTGCGGATCCGCTCGGAGTACGCCCCGGACGCGGTGCGGACGCAGGTGTTCACCCTGGGCGCCGGCCTCAAGCTGACGGCGGCGTCGGCCGGGGCGGCCCTGGTGGGCTTCGCGGCCGACGCACCCCCGTGGACGCTGCTGACCGGGATCGCCGGACTCCAGCTCGCGGCGGCGCTGCTGCACGTGCTGACGGCGGCGCGGGCGCCGGCCCCGGAGGCCGCGGTCACAGACCGGTCGGCAGGTTCTCCCACAACCGCGGCCGGTCGGCGGAGTCCTGGAGCGCCTTGAGCGCGGCCGGGTGCGGGGCGGCGTACAGCTCGGGGTAGTCGATCTCGCCGAGCTCCGGGCGCACGGGGAAGGCCAGTTGCTCCGCGTCGAGGCTGAACCGGGCGTCCACACCGGGCTTGTTGCCGCGCGGGTCCACCCGGGCCCACGTCTCGGTGCCGGGCAGCCGGAGCGCGACCAGTCCGTGGACGACGGGGTTCGATCCGTCGTCGTCGGCGAGGAGTTGGTAGCACAGGGCGGCCGGGATGCCCTGGGCGCGCAGCAGGGCGGCGAGGGCGTGGGACTTGGCGTAGCAGATGCCGTTGCGGGTGGCCAGGACATCGGAGGCGCGCCAGGAGACGCGCGGGTCGCCGGAGTCGGCGGAGTGCGGGACGGCGTCGCGGACGTACTCGAAGACCGCCTCGGCGTATGCGTACGCGTCGCCGTCCGTGACGGTCCAGAAGGCGTCGGCCGTTTCACGCACCAGGGGGTGCGCGTGGTCTATGGCTTCGTCGGCCGCCAGATAGGCGGCGAGGTCGGGCTGCTCCTGGATCAGTTCCATGATCCAGGAGCATACCTATGCGGCAAACCGCACAACTATCGATTTTCCGGCGCCCCGGCCGCGCTGCCGGGCAGCGCCGCCGGGGCGGACGGGGGGCCTCAGCGCGCCAGTTCTTCCTTCAGCGCCTGGAGGAAGCCGTCCACGTCCTCTTCCTGGGTGTCGAAGCCGCACATCCAGCGGACATCGCCGGCGGCCTCGTCCCAGAAGTAGAAGCGGTAGCGCTCCTGCAGCCGCCGCGAGACCTCGTGCGGCAGCCGGGCGAACACCGCGTTCGCCTGCACCGGGTAGAGGATCTCCACGCCGTCGGTCTCGCGCACCCCGGCGGCGAGACGCTGCGCCATCGCGTTGGCGTGGCGGGCGTTGCGCAGCCACAGGTCCTTGGCGAGCAGCGCCTCGAGCTGGACCGAGACGAACCGCATCTTCGACGCGAGCTGCATCGACATCTTGCGGATGTGCTTCATCTGCCGGACCGCGTCCGGGTTGAGCACGACCACGGCCTCGCCGAACATCATGCCGTTCTTGGTGCCGCCGTACGACAGCACGTCCACGCCGACCGTGTTCGTGAAGGAGCGCATCGGCACGTCGAGCGAGGCCGCGGCGTTGGCTATCCGGGCTCCGTCGAGGTGCACCTTCATGCCCAGGCCGTGCGCGTGCTCGCAGATGGCCCTGATCTCGTCCGGGGTGTAGACCGTGCCGAGCTCGGTGTTCTGGGTGATCGAGACGACCTGGGGCATCGCCCGGTGCTCGTCCTCGAAGCCCCAGGCCTCCTGGTCGATCAGCTCGGGGGTGAGCTTGCCGTCCGGGGTCGGGACGGCGAGCAGCTTGAGGCCCGCCATCCGCTCCGGTGCGCCGCCCTCGTCCACGTTGATGTGGGCGCTCTTGGCGCAGATCACCGCACCCCACCGGTCGGTCATGGCCTGCAGGGCGACGACGTTGGCGCCCGTGCCGTTGAAGACCGGGAAGGCCTGTGCGTACGGTCCGAAGTGGCTGCGGAAGATCTTCTGCAGGTGTTCGGTGTACTCGTCCTCGCCGTAGGCGACCTGGTGGCCGCCGTTGGCGAGCGCGAGGGCCGCGAGGACCTCGGGGTGCACCCCCGCGTAGTTGTCGCTGGCGAAACCGCGGACCGCCGGGTCGTGGTGGCGCCGGGCGTCGGTCTTGCCGGCATCGGTTCTCACGGTTGCGGAGTGAGCCACAGACGCTGTCCGTTCACATCGATGGCGGGTCGCTCCCATACGCCGGCGATGGCCTCGGCCAGCTCCTTGACGTCGGTGAAGCCCGCGAACTTCGCATTGGGACGCTCGGCGCGCATCGCGTCGTGCACCAGTGCCTTGATGACCAGGATCGCAGCCGCCGCGCCGGGGCCGTCCTCGCCCCCCGCCTTGCGGAAGGAGTCCGCGAGGGCCAGGGTCCAGGCCTCGGCGGCCGCCTTGCCCGCGTTGTACGCGGCGTTGTTGGCGACCGGCTTGTGCGCGCCGGACTGGCTGACCAGGACGTAGCGGCCCCGGTCGCTGCGCAGCAGGCCGTCGTGGAAGGCGAGCGAGGTGTGCTGGACCGTGCGGATGAGGAGCTTCTCCAGGAACGCCCAGTCCGCGAGGTCGACGTCGGTGAAGGTCTTGCTGCCGCGCCAGCCGCCGACGAGGTGGACCAGGCCGTCGATCCGGCCGAACTCCTTCTCGACCTGCTCGGCCCAGGCCTGGGTGGCGGCGAGGTCGAGCAGGTCCACGGTGTCGCCGGTGATGGTGGCGCCGCCATGGGCGTAGCGCGCGGCGTCCACCGCCTCGGCGAGCCGCGCCGGATCGGCGTCGGACGCGATGACCACGGCGCCCGCCTCGGCGAGGCGGAGCAGGGTGGCGCGGCCGGCGGGGCCACCGGCCCCGGCCACCGCCACTACCGCTCCGTGCAGCTTTCCGTTGCCGTTCGGGGAGCCGTTCATCTGTACAGCCTCCTGTGGGCGGTCGCTCACGCGGCGACTCGCTCGGCCTGCTCGGCATTGCGGGCGGTGATGCCCTTGGTGGAGGCGATCACGCCCTTGAGCTTCTTGGCGAGCGCCTCATAGAACATGCTGAGCGGAAACTCGTCCGGAAGCACGTCGTCCACGAGCTTGCGCGGAGGCTGCGTCATGTCGAGGGCGTCGGGGCCCTTGGCCCACTTGGAGCCCGGGTGCGGGGCGAGGTACGTCGAGACCAGCTCGTAGGCCTTGAACCAGTGGACCAGCTTCGGGCGGTCGATGCCGGCCCGGTAGAGGTCCTCGATCTCGGCGCACAGCTGGTTGGTGACCTGCGGGGCGCGCATCCAGTCGATCTTCAGCTTGTTGTCCGTCCAGCGCACGACGTCGTGCTTGTGGAGGTAGGCGAAGAGCAGCTGGCCGCCGAGACCGTCGTAGTTGCGGTTGCGGTCGCCGGAGACCGGGAAGCGGAACATCCGGTCGAAGAGGACGGCGTACTGGACGTCGCGGCCGTGCTCGTTGCCCTCGGACTCCAGCTTCACGGCCTCCTTGAAGGCGGTGAGGTCGCAGCGCAGCTCCTCCAGGCCGTACATCCAGAACGGCTGGCGCTGCTTGATCATGAAGGGGTCGAACGGCAGGTCGCCGTGGCTGTGGGTGCGGTCGTGGACCATGTCCCACAGGACGAACGCCTTCTCGCAACGCTCCTGGTCCTGCACCATGGCGGCGATGTCCTCGGGCAGCTCGATGCCCAGGATGTCCACCGCGGCCTCGGTGACCTTGCGGTAGCGGGCGGCCTCGCGGTCGCAGAAGATGCCGCCCCAGGTGAAGCGCTCCGGGGCCTCGCGCACGGCGATGGTCTCCGGGAAGAGCACGGCGGAGTTGGTGTCGTAGCCCGGGGTGAAGTCCTCGAAGGTGATGCCGAGGAAGAGCGGGTTGTCGTACCGGGTGCGCTCGAGCTCGGCGAGCCACTCGGGCCACACCATGCGCAGGGCGACGGCCTCCAGGTTGCGGTCCGGGTTGCCGTTCTGCGTGTACATGGGGAACACCACGAGGTGCTGGAGCCCGTCGGTGCGCTCGGCGGCCGGCTGGAAGGCCATCAGCGAGTCGAGGAAGTCGGGCACCCGGAAGTCGTCGGCGACCCACTTGCGCAGGTCCGCGACGAGCGCCCGGTGGTAGGCGGCGGCGTGCGGGAGCAGCGGCGAGAGCGCCTCGACGCCCTCGATCACGCACTCGACCGCGGCCGCGGCCTCGGACCGGGTGGGGGCCGCGACGGCCTCGAAGTCGATGGAGCCGTCCTTGGCCTGCCAGGGGCGGATCTCCTCCACGGCGGCCTTGAGCGCGGGCCATGCGGGGTGGTCGACCACCCGCGTCCCGGCGGTTATCACGGCACCGCCGGCACCCGGCACAAGAGTTTCCGTCATGTCACTTCCTCCACAGGAGAACCTCACGTCAAGGCAGGGTAAACGGCGCAGGCTCTCCCGTTCAAGAGGGATCTCGGGAAATTATCCTGCGTAACCCCCTGCTTCACCGGAAGTCTTCCCGTCCTTCAGGGTGGAATTGATGGCTCCGCCCAGTCGCGCCATGGCCTCCCGGGCCTGCGGCAGCACCCCGGCGAGGGCCAGGAACCCGTGGAACATCCCGGGATGCTCGTCCAGAACGGCGGGGACGCCGCACTCGGCCAGCCTGCGGCGGTAGGCCCGGCCCTCGTCCCGCAGCGGATCGCACCCGGCGAGCACCAGGTGCGCGGGCGGCAGCCCGGTGAGGTCCGCCCGGAGCGGGGAGGCCAGCGGATGCCCGCCGTCGCCGCCGGGCCCCAGGTACTGCTCCCAGAACCAGCGCAGGTGCGCGGCGGTCAGGAAGCAGCCCTCGGCGTATGTCCGGTAGGACGCCGAGTCCTGTGCGGCGTCGAGCACGGGATAGACCAGCACCTGGAGGGCGACGGCCGGTCCCCCGCGCTCACGGGCCAGCAGCAGTGCGGCGGCGGCCAGGTTGCCCCCGGCGCTGTCCCCGGCGACGACCAGGGCGCGGGGGTCGCCGCCCAGCTCGACGAGGTGCGCGCCGACCCAGCGCAGGGCGGCGTACGCGTCTTCCGCGGCGGCCGGGAAGCGGTGCTCGGGAGCCCGCCGGTAGTCCACGGAGACCACGGCCGCGCCGGCCGCCCGGGACAGGGCGCGGGCGGTGGCGTCATGGGTGTCCAGGTCGCACAGGACGAAGCCGCCGCCGTGGAGGAAGAGCACGGTGGGGCGCGGGCCGGGCCGCTCCTCCGGGTCGGGCAGGTAGATCCGTACGGGGACCGGCGGGGCTCCGGGCGGGCCGGGCACCGCCAGGTCCTCGACCGCGCCGACGCGGGGCGGGTCGGCGGCCGGCCGGGGCGCGGCCGCCAGGATGCGCCGGGCCTCGTGGGCGTCGGTGACGCTCCCGCCGAGGTCGGGGAAGGAGGCGGTGAGCGCGTCGAGGTAGGGCAGGGCGGCGGGGTCGAGGGCAGTGTCCGGGCCAGGGGCAGGGCCCGGGTCGGGATCGGGGCCGGTGCCCGCGCCGGGCCGGGGGGCCGTCATCGCCGGCCCCGGAAGTGGGGGATGACCTTCTCGCCCCACTGGCGCAGGGTCTCCAGACAGGCCTCCTGCTCCACGGTGCCCATCTGGATCAGGCACATGATCTCGTCGGCCCCCGCCTCCCTGAGCCGTTCCACGTACGCGATGGCGTCGTCGGCGCTGCCGTAGGCGTGGTCGGCGTTGAAGGTGGCGGTGGAGGTGGGGCGCACCGGAATGTCCTGTTCGTGCAGCCGGGCCACCACCTGCTCGGCCGCCTCGCGCATCCGCGCGGCCTCGTCCGCGCCCGCCACCACGGCCTCGTCGGGGACGCCCGCGCCTCCGTACCAGTGGCCGATGGACTGGGCGAAGAACCGCTGGCCGCGGATGCCGATCCGGCGCGCCTCCTCCCGGTCGTCGAGCACGATGGTCGGGCACAGCACCGAGAAGTGGTCGTTGACGGCGGTGGACACGAACCGGCTGCCGTCCCGCCCGGCGACCGCCGCGTCGTAGGCGGCCCGCATCCCCGCGATCGACTCCGGTCCGGCGAAGCCCATCACCAGGGCCCCGATCCCCAGCTCGGCGGCCTGCACCAGGGTCTCGCCGCGGCTGCAGGCCAGGAACAGCGGAGGATGCGGGGTCTGCGCGGGCCTCGGCAGGATCGGGTGGGGGTCGATGTCGATCAGCGGGCCGTGGTACTCCAACTCCTCCTCCTGCCAGGCCCTGCCGATGATCCGCAGGGCCTCCTCCACCTCCGCGGTGGTGCGCTCCCGGTCCACCCCGCACAGCGAGGTCTCCTGCGCGGTGCCCCCGCGCCCGGCGCCGAGGTCGAGCCGCCCGCCGGAGAGCAGGTCGAGCATGGCCGCCCGTTCGGCCACCCGCACCGGGTGGTTGAAGTTGAAGGGCATGCACACCACCCCGTGCCCGATGCGTATGGTGCTGGTCCTGGCCGCGACCCAGGTCAGGAAGATCTCCGGGGCGGACATGTGCGCGTACCACTTCAGCGAGTGGTGTTCGACCGCCCAGATCCGGTCGAAGCCCATCCGCTCGGCGAGCACGGCCTGCTCCACGCAGTCGCGGATCACCTGGTGCTCCCGCTCCACGGTGGGGTCGGCGAGCTGGGCTTCGAAGATCACGGAGAATTTCACGGTGCCTCCAGGGTTGCTTCCCGTGCCCGGTCTTACTTCAATGAGCCATATGACTAATAGTCAGAAGCCAAAGAAGCAAGAGTCCGGGAAGCAGGAGCTGCCGCCGACCGCGTGGGCGGTTCTCGGCCTTCTTTCCTTCCCGGGGGAGCGCACCGGCTACGAGCTGAAGAAGTGGGCGGACTCCTCCCTGCGCTTCTTCTACTGGTCGCCCGCCATCAGCCAGATCTACGCCGAGCTGCGCCGCCTGGAGGAGCTGGGTTACGCGGCTTCCGCGCGCTCGGGGCCCGAGGAGGTGCGGGCCAAGCGGCGCTACGCCATCACCGACGCGGGCCGCGAGGCGCTGGCCGGCTGGGCCTGCGGCACGGCGGACGCCGGGCCCCCGGTGCTCAAGCACGGGCTGCTGCTGCGGGTGTGGCTCGGGCACCTGGCCGAGCCCGAGCGGCTGCGCGCGATGGTGGACGAGCACCTGGAGCGCACCCGGGGCGAGCTGGCCGCCGTACGGGAGGCCCTGGCGGAGGCGGGCGAGGTCCCGGAGTGGGCCTTCCCCGCGCTCGCACTGCGCTGGAGCGAGCGGCAGCACCTGGCGGAACTGGAGCTCGGCGAAGCCCTCCGGACCGATCTGGCGGCCCTGGCCGGCGCCGGCGGGATGGCCCGTCAAGCCGATGGGGACGCGCCCACCCCCGGGTGACGGCGACGCCCCCGCCACCGGCCGCCCGGGGGCTCACAACCCCGACGGGAAGCGGCCGGTGTGCTTCCGCGGGGCCTTGCACGGGCGGTCCCTTCGCACCCCCGGCGCACTAGCATGCGACCTCATCGCGCGCGGCCGGTCGGGACACCGCGTCCGCGCGGGGAGCCGCCGTCGACGGAAGCGAGAGAACCTTGACTTTCCTCACCATCGGTCACCGCGGGGTCATGGGTGTCGAACCGGAGAACACCCTGCGGTCGTATCTTCGAGCGGAACGTTCCGGCATGGACGTCATCGCTCTGGACGTCCAGCTGAGCAAGGACGGCGCCCTCGTCGCCCTGCACGACCCCGAGGTGGACCGGACCACCGACGGCTCGGGCGCCGTCGCCGACCTGACCCTGGCCGAACTGCGCGGGCTGGACGCCGGTCAGGGCGAGCGCGTGCCGGTGCTGGAGGACGTACTGGACGCGGTCCGCACCCCGCTCCAGGTGTCGGTACGGGACCGGGCCGCCGCCGGGGCGCTGGCGGAACTGCTGCTGCGGCGCGACCTGACCGCGCGGGTGGAGGTGGCCTCCTTCGACGACACGCTGCTCGCCGAGGTCGCGCGGCTGGTGCCGGGGGTCCGGACGGTGCTGCACGCGGCCGCTCCCGACGACGGTGCCGAGGAGGTCGTGGGCCGGGCGGCGGCCGCGGGTGCGGCGGCGATCGCCCTGGACATCCGGCGGCTGAGCCTGGCGGCCGTCGAGGCGGCGCACGCGTCCGGGCTGCGGGTGACCGGCCGGGACGTCAACACCCTCGACCTGCTGCGGCTCGCGCGGGCGCTCGAACTGGACGGCGCCGAAACCGACTTCCCGGAGATCCGCAGCACGGGCCGCTTCACCGCGTAGGACCCTGCGGCTACAGCGACTTGACCAGCAGCTCGAAGGCCAGGTCGTCGCGGAGCGGGACGCCGAAGCGCTCGTCACCGTAGGGGAAGGGGCTCAGCTCGCCGGTGCGCCGGTAGCCGCGGCGCACGTAGTAGGCGATGAGCTCCTCCCGTACGTTCACCACCGTCATCCGCATCTCCTTGGCGCCCCACGTGTCACGGGCGCGGCGCTCGGCCTCGGCCAGGATCTCCTTGCCGAGGCCCGCACCCTGGAGCCCGGGGCGGACGGCGAACATGCCGAAGTAGACGTGGTCGCCGCGGTGTTCGAGCTGGCAGCAGGCGACGATCCCGCCCGCCCGCTCGACGACGACGAGGGTGCTGTCGGCCGCGTCGATGATCTGGCGGACCCCGTCCGCGTCGGTGCGCTGCCCCTCCAGGTAGTCGGCCTCCGTGGTCCAGCCGCCGCGGCTGGCGTCACCCCGGTACGCCGACTCCACGAGGGCCACCAGCTCGCTCACGTCCGCCGGGGCGGCACTGCGGAAGCTGAGAGCGGCGGGGTTGGCGGTCGACATCGGTGGCTCCGTTCTGCGCGGTGGCATGTGACATGCCGAATTCGGCAGGCAGAGCCTATCCCGGGGCCGCGTGAAGGCGCGGTGAGAGGGGCATCCCTTCCCCTGACGCCGACGAACCGGGAGGTTCCGCCGTGCACGGTTCCGCCATGTCCTCATCCGACCTCGCCTCCGCCTGGCTGCTCGTCGTCCTGTGCGCGGTGAGCGGGGCGTACTGCCTGCGGCAGGTGCGCAGATCGGGCGGCGCCGCGGCCGGGGAGGCGGTCATGGCGTTCGGCATGGCGCTGATGGCGGTTCCCCTCGGGGACCGTGACGGGTGGCAGGCGCTCGCCCTCGGCGCGGTGTTCTGCGCCGCCGCCCTGCACGGGGTGTGGCTGCTGCGCGGCGGGGCGCACCACGCGCACCACCTGGTGGGTTCGCTGGCCATGGCCTACATGGCGCTGACGGCGGCGGGCTACGGGCACGGCGGCGGGCCGTCCCTGGTCACCGGGCTGCTGCTGCTCTACTTCGCCGGGTACGTGCTGCTGGGCGGGGCCCGTCTGGTCGCGGCGGGCGGCGGCGCGCAGGGCAGCTACCCGGTGGCGTCGGCCGAGCTGTCCCGGGCCTGCCGACTGGCCATGGGGATGGGGATGTTAGCGATGCTGCTCATGATGTGAGGGCGCGGGCGCACGTGTCCTGCGTCACCAATGCCCCGCGACCGTACCCGCAGGTAGCCCCGCGCTCATAGGCTGGCGGCCATGATGGTCCCCGTCGCTCTCCTGCTGCTCGGTGCCCTGACCGCGGTGCTCGCACCCCGGCTGCTGGCCCGCGCCCGCTGGCCCGAGCGCGAACCCGTCGTGGCCCTGTGGGTGTGGCAGTGCGTGGTGGCCGCGGTGCTCCTGTGCTTCGGGCTGTCGATGCTGCTGAGCTCGGCCGCCGCCTGGCACGCGGTGCGGGGGCGGCTCTTCGCCGCCGCCCCGCACGGGGTCGTGGACGCCTACGCCCTGGGGGCTTCCGGCGGCCCCTGGGCCGCCGGCACCGCCCTCGTGCTGGCGGGCGGGGCGCTGTGGACCGCGGCGATGCTGGCCCGGGAGGTGCTCGGGGCGCGGGCCCGGCGGCGTGCGCGGGGAAGCGAACTGCTGGTGCGGGCCCCGCTGCTGCCCGGGGAGGAGCCCACGGGCGCGCGGCTCGTCGTCCTGGAGGGCCCGCGGCCGGACGCCTGGTGGCTGCCCGGGACCGCCCCGCAGCTGGTGGTCACGACGGCGGCGCTGGGCCGGCTGAAGGGGAGCCAGCTCGACGCGGTCCTGGCCCACGAGCAGGGGCACGCGGCCGCCCGGCACGACTGGCTGCTGCACTGTTCGCGGGCCCTGGCCGGGGGCTTCCCGCAGGTGCCGGTCTTCGCGGCCTTCGAGGCGCAGATGCACCGCCTGGTCGAACTGGCCGCCGACGACGTGGCCTCGCGGCGGTACGGCCGGCTCACCATCGCGCTGGCCCTGGTCGGGCTGAACGAGGACCGCGGGGTGTTCGGCCCCTCCGCGGCCCCGCAGGCGCACGTACAGGAACGGGTGCGGCGGCTGCTGTCGGCCGCGCCCCGGCTGTCCGCGCTGAGCAGGCTCCGGCTGACGGCGCTGGCGGCCCTGGTCCCGGCGGTACCGCTGCTGGTGGCCTTCGTGCCCGGGCTGAGCGCCCTGGGGTAGGGGCCCGCGCGCCGTCCCGCTCCCGGGGCGCGTGGTGCGAGGATCGCCCCATGCGGAGCGATCACTTGCGTTGGGCGGGCATCGGCTGCGCCCTGCTCGCGGCCGTCGTGACGGCCCTGGTGGTGGCGGGGTGGCGGCCGCTGCTCTCGTTCGACGAGCAGGTGGTCCGGGACCTCCACCGCCACGCGGTCGCCCACCCCGGGGTCACGCAGGCCATGCGGATCCTCAGCGACTGGGTGTGGGACCCGTGGGCCATGCGGGCCCTGGCCGCCGCCGCCGGCGTGCTGCTGTGGCTGCGGGGCCGGCGGGAGCTCACGGTGCGGCTGGCGGTGGCGGTGGTCGGGGCGACCGCGGTGCAGCAGGGCCTGAAGGCACTGGTGGGGCGGGAGCGTCCGCAGTGGCCCGATCCGGTCGACCGGGCGGAGTTCGCGGCCTATCCCTCCGGCCACGCGATGACGGCGACGGTGGTGTGCGGGCTGCTGCTGTGGCTGCTCCCCCGCCGGACCCCGCGGTGGGCGGCGGCCGCGGCGTGGGCCGCCGCCGTGGTCTCGGTGCTCGGGGTGGGCTTCACCCGGATCTACCTCGGGGTGCACTGGCCGTCGGACGTACTGGGCGGATGGCTGCTGGGCGTGGCCCTGGTGGCAGTCGTCGCGGCGACCGCGGGCCCTCGCCGGGAGTGTGCCTGCCCTGGGCGATCCCCCGTGTCACCCAGAGCAGGCGGCCCCGCGCGCTGAGTATATTGGCTCCGAGCCAGTCAACGCAGGAGTAAGCATGTCCCCGCGCAGCGCATCGGTCAATGAAGAATTGCGCAGACGTTCCCGGGAGCGGCTGCTCCAGGCCACGGTCGAGCTCGTCGCCGAGCGGGGCTACGAGGCCACGACCCTCGGCGACATCGCCGACCGGGCGGGCGCGGCCCGCGGCCTGGTCTCGTACTACTTCCCGGGCAAACGGCAGTTGCTGCAGTCGGCGGTGCACCGGCTGATGCACCTCACCCTGGACGCGGCCCTGGAGCGCGAGCCGCGCAGCGACGACGGACGGGAGCGGCTGGCGCGCGCGATCGACGCCGTCCTCGGGCTGGCCCGGGACCAGCCGCTGCTGATGCGGACGCACATGGCGGGCATCCTCACGGCCGAGGGCTTCGTGCAGTGCCCGGAGCAGCAGCGGCTCGCGGAGCTGCTGCGGGACACCGTCGCCCGGTACGGCTCGCCGGACGTGGACGCGGACTATCCGCTGCTGCGGGCGCTGCTGATGGGCGCCGTGGTGGCGGTCCTGCTGCCCGGTGCGCCGATGCCGCCGGCCCGGCTGCGGGCCGAGCTGTTCCAGCGCTACGGGCTGGACTGGGAGCTCGGTGTTCCGCCGGCCGGCGGGCCGCCCGGCGGAACGATTCACTGAGGTCGCCGGGCACCGGTCGCCGGTGTTCCGGCGACCGGCGGTCAGCGGTACTCGGGCTGGGTCTGGACGTTGAGCCGGTCCATCCACACCCACTTGGCGCTCTCGGTGCGCCAGTCGTCGAGCCGGAGCACGTCGAAGCCCTTGGCGATGTCGTTCGAGTAGATGTGGCCGTTGTAGTAGTACGCCGACCAGGAACCGCCGAGTCCGAGCGCATCGGTGGTCAGCGGGCCTCGCTCGAAGTACCCGATCTCCTTGGGCCGGGCGGAGTCGGTGAAGTCCCACACCGAGACCCCGCCCTGGTACCAGGCCTGCACCATGATGTCGCGGCCGCCGCCGACCGGGACCAGCGAGCCGTTGTGGGCCACGCAGTTCTCGGTGTCGGCCTGGTGGCGCGGGATCTTGAAGTAGCTGCGGAAGGCGAGCTTGCGCTGGTCCCCGCGGCCGGTGATGTCGTAGATCCCGTCGGCGCCCCGGTCGGGGCCGGTGGCCTCGTTGCAGGTGGCGCCGCCTCCGCCGCCGAGCTCGTCGGTGAACACCACCTTGTCCGCCCGCTCGTTGAAGGTGGCCGAGTGCCAGAACGCGAAGTTCACGTTGTCCTGCACCCGGTCGATGACCCTCGGCTGCTCGGGCCGGCTGATGTCGAAGAGGATGCCGTCGCCCATGCAGGCGCCGGCGGCCAGGTTCTTCGACGGCAGCACGGTGATGTCGTGGCAGCCGGTGGTCTTGGAGACGCCGGGGTTGGTGGGCCCGCCCGGGTTGCCGCCGTCCGGGAACAGGACCGGGAAGGCGACCACGGCGGCCTTGGTCGGCGCCTTCTTCGGGACCTTCACCACCGAGATGCCGTCGTGCGGCGGCTTGCAGTCGGGGAAGGCCTCGTTCGGGGAGTAGGAGGCGACGTACACGTAGATGTCGCGGCCGTCCGGCACCAGGGTGTGGGTGTGCGAACCGCAGTTGGTCTCGACGGACTTGATGTACTTGGGGTTCTTCTTGTCCTTGATGTCGAAGATCTTGATGCCCTCCCAGGAGGACTTCTCCGTCGCGGGCTGCGTGACGCTGGTGCAGGAGTCGTCGCTGCGCGAGGAGTCGGTGGAGAGGAAGAGCAGGTCCCCGTGGACGGAGATGTCGTTCTGGCCGCCGGGGCACAGCACCTGGCTGACGGTCTTCGGGGCCCTGGGGTTGGCGATGTCGTAGATCGTGAAGCCGTTGTAGTTGCCCGCGTAGGCGTACTTGCCCTGGAACGCCAGGTCGGTGTTGATCGTCGCGCTCTCGGCGAGGGGAACGTTCGCCAGGTGCTTGATGTTCTTGCTGTGCACGATCTCGTCCTGGCCGGGGATCTCGCCGGGGGCGATCTCCCTGCCCTCGACGATGCCCGCGTCCTGCCGGCTGCCGCCGCCCGGTGCGAGGTCGCCCGGGTCGGGGGTGGCGGCCGCCGGCCCGGCGGTCAGGAGCGTGGCGAGGAGTCCGGCCGCCGCGACGGCCGCCGCCACTCTCCCCCTGCCTGCTCTCGTGCTGTGGAACGAGCTCACTGTGCCCTCCCATGGGAGTCCGGTCGGTTCCGCTCGATGGGGGAACGGAACCCGGACCCCGGCAGTATCTTCCTTTCCATGGACATGGCAAAAGACCCCCGGGGGCGCGAGGCACGGGGAACCCGCCGGGGCCGGTGCTCCGCCGCGGTCGTGGCCGCGGGCCTCCTGCTGGTACTCGCCGGCTGCCAGGACGAGGACCGGGCCGGCGGGGCCCCGGGGGCCGAGGACGGCCGGCCCGTGGTCGTCGCACCGGGCAAGCCGGGCGAGAAGGCGCGCACCCTCACCCCCGAACAGGCCGCCGGGGAAAAGCCCGACGACAGCCCGAACGCCGCCGACCACGCCTACGTGCAGGGCATGATCGAGCACCACCGGCAGGCGCTGGCCATGAGCGCGCTGGCGCCGCAGCGGGCCTCGGCGGACGGGGTCAAGCGCCTGGCGGAGCGCATCGCCGCCGCCCAGCAGCCCGAGATCGGGGCGATGGAGCGGTGGCTGGCCCTCCACCCCGCGCCGCCGGCGGGCACGGGCGGACACGACCACGGCGCGATGCCCGGCATGGCCACGGAGCAGCAGCTGCGGGAGCTGACCGGGGCCGCCGGCGCCGACTTCGACCGGCTGTTCCTGAAGCTGATGACCGCACACCACGAGGGCGCGCTGAAGATGGCGGGCCAGGCGCTGGCCGGGGGCAACAACGTCGCGGTCGAGGAGATGGCCACCGAGGTGGTGGCCACGCAGAGCGCCGAGGTCCACCGGATGCGCGCGATGGGCTGACGGCCGGAGCACCCGGTGTCATGCTGGGACCACCTGCGGGAGGAGCTCCGCCGTGCTTCGTATCGCCGTCGTCGGATCGGGCCCCAGCGGGGTCTACGCGGCCCAGACCCTGGTGCAGCAGCGCGAGGTGCCGGGCGTGCGGGTCGACGTACTGGACCGGCTGCCGGCCCCGTACGGGCTCGTGCGGTACGGGGTGGCCCCCGACCACGAGAAGATCAAGTCGCTGCAGGGCAGCCTGCGCACCGTGCTGGAGGACGAGCGGATCCGCTTCCTCGGGAACGTCGAGGTCGGCGGGGAGCAGCTGTCGACCCAGCGGCTGCTGGAGCTGTACCACGCGGTGGTGTACTGCGTGGGCGCGGCGCGCGACCGCATGCTGGGGATCCCCGGCGAGGAGCTGGCCGGGGTGCATTCCGCGACGGCCTTCGTGTCCTGGTACAGCGGACACCCCGACGCCGTCGCCGAGGCGTTCGGGCTGGCCGGGGTGGACTCGGCGGTCGTGGTCGGCGCGGGCAACGTCGCCGTGGACGTGACGCGGATCCTGGCCCGGGGCGAGGCGGAGCTGGCGCCGACGGACATGCCGCAGCCGGCGCTCGGCGCGCTCGCCGAGAGCGGGGTGCGGCGGGTGGCGATGGTGGCCCGGCGCGGCCCCTCGCAGGGCAAGTTCACCACCAAGGAGCTGCGGGAGCTGGGCACGCTGCCCGGCGTCGACGCCGTGGTGGATCCCGCCGAGGCGGCCCTCGACCCGGTCTACGGAGACCCGGCCGCGGCCGCGGCGCTGCCCGCGGTGGCCCGGCGCAACCTCGAGGTGCTGCGCGGCTGGGCGGAGCGGGGCCCGGGCGGGGCGGGGCGCCGCATCGACCTGCGGTTCTACCTGCGCCCGGTGGAGATCCTGGGCGGGCCCGGGGGCCGGGTGAGCGGCGTGCGCTTCGAACGGACGGCCCCCGACGGCCGGGGCGGGGTGAGCGGGACGGGGGTGTACGAGGACCTCGGGGCGCAGCTGGTGCTGCGCTCGGTGGGGTACAAGGGCGTCCCGCTGGCGGGCCTGCCCTTCGACCCGGCGACGGGCACGGTCCCGCACGCGGCGGGCCGGGTGGTGCGCGCGGGCCGGGCCTCGGTCGGCGAGTACGTGGCGGGCTGGATTAAGCGCGGCCCGACCGGGGTGATCGGCACGAACCGGCCCTGCGCCAAGGAGACCGCCTCCTCGCTGCTCCAGGACGCGGGGGCGCTGGCCCGGCGCGAGCTGCCGGGCGACCCGCTGGACGCGCTGCGCGCGGCGGGGCTGCGGCCGGTGGAGTGGCCGGGCTGGCTGGCCGTGGAGACCGCCGAGGCCGACCTGGGCCGCTCGCTGGGCCGCCGTTCGGTGAAGATCCCCGACTGGCAGGGCCTGTTGGGCGCGGCCGGGCTGGCGTAAGGGGCCGTCTCAGGCCTTGCCCAGGCGGGCTTCCTCGGCGGCGGCCGCCGTGAGGACGCTGTCGAGGAGGCCGGGGAAGAGGCCCTCCAGCTCCTCGCGGCGCAGGGCGTTGAGCTTGGTGGTGCCGCGGTAGGTCTGGCGTACGACACCGTTCTCCCGCAGGACGCGGAAGTGGTGGGTGGTCGTGGACTTGGTGACCGGCAGGTCGAAGGAGGAGCAGGCCAGCGCCGAGGCCGAGCCGTCGAGGTCCCGGACGATGGAGAGCCGGACCGGGTCGGAGAGCGCGTGCAGCACTCCCTCCAGGCGGATGCCGTCCGCCTCGGGGTGGGCCAGGGCGCGGGCCGCGTCACGTTCCGTCATGTGCCTGCTCCGCTCGCTCGCCCGGGTGGTCGGTCCCCCATCGTACGAGAGTCATCGTATGAGCCGGGCCGGGTGCGGCCCGGCCCCGCCGGGACCGGTGCGTCGCCGGACCAGCGCGTCACCACGGCCGGCGCGTCACCACGACCGGTGCGTCACCACGGCCGGCGCGTCGCCGGACCAGCGCGTCACCACGGCCGGCGCGTCACCACGACCGGTGCGTCACCACGGCCGGTGCGTCGCCACGGCCGGTGCGTCGCCACGACTGGCGCGTCAACAGGACCGCCACGTCACCAGGAGCGGTGGTACGGGGCCGGCGTACGGATCTCCGCGCCCAGTTCGGCGGCCGCGCGGCGGGCCCAGTACGGGTCGCGCAGCAGCTCCCGGCCCAGCAGGACCGCGTCGGCCTCGCCGTTGGCCAGGATCTTCTCGGCCTGCTCCGGTTCGGTGATCAGGCCGACGGCGGCCGTGGGCAGGCCCGTCTCGGCCTTGACCCGGGCCGCGAAGGGCACCTGGTAGCCGGGGCCGACCGGGATCGTCGCGCCGGGGGCGAGGCCGCCCGTGGAGACGTCGAGGAGGTCCACCCCGTGCTCCTGGAGCAGCCGGGCCAGCCGGACCGTCTCGTCGGCGGTCCAGCCGTCCGCCTCCAGCCAGTCGGTGGCGGAGATCCGGAAGAACAGCGGGAGCTCCTCGGGCCACACCGACCGTACGGCGTCGACGACTTCGAGGGCGAAGCGGGTGCGGTTGCCGAAGGAGCCGCCGTACGCGTCGGTGCGCCTGTTGCTGTGCGGGGAGAGGAACTCGCCGATCAGGTAGCCGTGCGCGCCGTGGATCTCCACGACCTCGTAGCCCGCCGCGAGCGCGCGCTCGGCCGCGGCCGCGAACTGCCCGACGATCTCGCGGATCTCATCGGCCGTCAGCTCGTGGGGAACCGGGTGGGCCTCGGAGAAGGGCACGGCGCTGGGCGCGACCGCCTGCCAGCCGTGCTCCTCGGGGCCGACGGGGCCGCCGCCCTTCCAGGTGCGGTCGGTGGAGGCCTTGCGTCCGGCGTGGGCGATCTGGATGCCGGGGACGGCGCCCTGGGACTTCAGGAAGCCGGTGATCCGGCGCAGCGCCTCGACCTGGGTGTCGTTCCAGATGCCGAGGTCGTAGGGGGAGATCCGGCCCTCCGGGGAGACAGCGGTGGCCTCCTGGATGATCAGGCCGGTGCCGCCGGCGGCGCGGGCCGCGTAGTGGGCGAAGTGCCAGTCGTCGGCCACGCCCGCGTTCGGGCCGGAGGGTTCGGCGCTGTACTGGCACATCGCGGCCATCCACACGCGGTTCGCGGCCGTGACCGAGCGGAGGGTGTAGGGCGCGAACAGGGCTGCGAAGGCAGCGGGGGCAGCACTCATCAGGGCTCTCCAGACGTCACCGGGCGGACCGGGGATCGGGGGCTAAGTACGAGAGTCACCGTACTACGAAATCTCTCGTACTACGAGACCTCTCGTACAAGCGCGTCGAGCTCCGCGCGCAGTGCGTGCGCCAGGGCCGGCAGGTCCGGGACGGCGGCCGCGTCGGCGACGAGGCCGTAATGGGCGGTGCCCTTGTAGGTGGAGACCGCGACGGCCAGCGACTGCCCGTGGGCCAGGGGGGCGAGCGGGTAGACCTCCCGGACCCGGCTTCCGCCGAGGGAGAGGGTCAGGCCGGGCAGCGGGACGCTGGTCACGAGGATGTCGAAGAGCAGCCGGGCGGCCTGGGCGACGAAGGGGCCGCCGAGCCGGTGGCCGAGCGGGTGGACGTGGTCGGCGAGCAGGGCGACGGCCCCCGCGCCGCGGGCGGGTCCCGCGTCCTTGTTGCGGTCCATCGCCGCCCGTACGCGGTCCAGGCGCAGCAGCGGGTCGCGCTCGGCGAGCGGAAGCCTCAGCAGGTATCCGGAGAGCCGGTTGCCCCCGCCGCCTCCGGGCCGGCCGCGGCGGGAGACCGGGATCAGGGCCCGCGGGCCCGGCCCGCAGGGCGCGGGGTCGCCCCGGCCCTCCAGCCAGCGCCGCAGCCCGCCCGCGACCACGGAGATCAGCACGTCGTTGACGGTGCCCCCGGCGGCCTTGCGGACGAGGGCGACCTCGTCGAGGTCGAGGGCGAGCCCCGCGACCGTGCGGGATCCCTTGCCGGAGGCTCCCGCGGTGAGCACCCCGGGGACCCCGAGCGGCAGGCCGGCGCGGGCCACGGCGGCGCCGATCTCCAGGGCCTGGCCGACCTCCTGGACCCGGGCCGCGAGGACTCCGGGCAGCCGCCGCAGGGCGGATCCGGCCCGCTGCTCGGGGAGGGGCCGGCGCGCGGGGCCGGGCCGGGCGGACGGCCGCAGGTCCGGGCCCTCGTCGAACAGCGCCGCGGCCAGGGCGAGCGCGCCCAGGCCGTCGGCGAGGGCGTGGTGGAACTTGAACAGGACGGCGAAGGAGTCCGGGTCGGGCCCGGCCATGACGTGCGCCTCCCAGGGCGGCAGACCCCGGTCCAGGGGCCGGGCCATCAGCGGGCCCGCGGCGGTGTGCGCGAGGGGCTCGTCCGTGCGGACGAGGAACACGTGCCGGGCCGGGTCGAAACGGGGGTCGGGCGACCAGGCGGCCGCGCCGACCGGCAACAGGACGTCCCGGATCCGGCGGCGCAGGCCCGGCACGGCGGCGCAGCGGGCGGCGAGCAGTTCGGCGGCGTGCTCGGCGGCGGCGGGTCCGCGGCCGGGAGCCGCGAATACGGCGAGGGCACCGAGGTGCATGGGGTGGGCGGCGGATTCGATCCGCCAAAAGGCCAGGTCGAGCGGGGACAGGTGCTCGGTTGCCACGTACGTCCTCTCGCGTGCTGCTGTGATGGCCTGAAGTCAATCCATTCCGAACACCCGCATGCAAGTAACAACGATTTCCCGATCGTAAATGAGTCGTAAATGATCGGTATCAACCAGCGGCTCGGAACGCAGCGCCGCCCGCCGGGCCGCTGTCAGTGGACGGGTGCAGACTGGCCGAAAAGCTCCGAATGCATGGACGACGAAGTCCGGAGGTACCGGCCATGGCCGACGTACTGCTGCTCGTGGGTACCCGCAAGGGGCTCTTCATCGGCCGCCGCCGGGGCGCGGCGCCGTGGGAGTTCGACGGTCCCCACTTCAACGCCCAGGCCGTGTACGCGGTCGCCGTCGACCGGCGGGGGCCGGCGCCCCGGCTGCTGGTCGGCGGGGACAGTTCGCACTGGGGACCGTCCGTCTTCAGCTCCGACGACCTCGGGGCGACGTGGCAGGAGCCCGCCGCGGCCGCGGTGCGGTTCCCCAAGGACACCGGAGCCTCCCTGGAGCGGGTCTGGCAGCTCCAGCCCGCCGGACCGGAGGCCCCCGACGTGGTGTACGCGGGCACCGAGCCCGCCGCCCTGTTCCGCTCGGTGGACCGCGGCGAGTCCTTCGAGCTGGTCCGCCCGCTGTGGGAGCACCCGAGCCGCGGCAGCTGGCAGCCGGGCGGCGGCGGCGAGGGCCTGCACACGGTGATCACCGATCCGCGCGACCGGGACGCGGTGACCGTGGCCGTCTCCACCGCCGGGGTGTTCCGGACGAGGGACGGCGGGGCCAGCTGGGAGCCCTCCAACGACGGGGTGTCCGCGGTGTTCCTGCCCGATCCGAACCCCGAGTTCGGCCAGTGCGTCCACAAGATCGCCCAGGACGCCGGGAACACGGACCGGCTGTACCTGCAGAACCACTGGGGCGTCTACCGCAGCGACGACGCGGGGACCCGGTGGACCGACATCGGCGGCGGGCTGCCCTCCGACTTCGGCTTCGCGGTGGCCGCCCACCCCCACCGCCCGGACACCGCCTACGTCTTCCCGCTCAACGCGGACTCCGACCGGGTGCCGGCCGAGCACCGCTGCCGGGTCTTCCGCACCCGGGACGCGGGCGCCAGCTGGGAGCCGCTCACGAAGGGCCTGCCGGACGGGGACCACTACGGCACGGTGCTGCGCGACGCGCTGTGCACGGACGACGCCGACCCCGCGGGGATCTACTTCGGCAACCGCAACGGCGAGCTGTACGCCAGCCACGACGACGGCGAGACCTGGCAGCTGCTGGCCGAGCACCTGCCGGACGTGCTCTGTGTGCGGGCGGCGACGATCGGCCAGTAGAGTGATCCACCGTGGCAGCACGACCGTTGAACGAGATCGTCGAGCCGGGCTGGGCCCGGGCTCTGGAGCCGGTGGCGGGGCAGATCGCCGCGATGGGCGACTTCCTGCGCGCCGAGATCGCGGCGGGCCGGACCTACGTCCCGGCCGGGGCGAACGTCCTGCGCGCCTTCCAGCAGCCCTTCGACGAGGTGAAGGTGCTGATCGTGGGCCAGGACCCGTACCCCACGCCGGGGCACGCGGTGGGCCTGTCCTTCTCGGTCGCGCCCGAGGTGCGGCCGGTGCCGCCGAGCCTCGACAACATCTTCCTGGAGCTGCACCGGGACCTCGGCACCGGCCGCCCCGTGAACGGCGACCTCACCCCGTGGACCCGGCAGGGCGTGCTGCTGCTCAACCGCTCGCTGACCACCGCGCCCCGCAGGTCCAACGCCCACCAGGGCAAGGGCTGGGAGGCCGTCACCGACCAGGCCATCCGGGCGCTCGCCGCGCGCGGCAAGCCGCTGGTGTCCGTCCTATGGGGCCGGGCGGCCCGCAACCTGCGGCCGCTCCTCGGCGAACTGCCGGTGGTGGAGTCCTCCCACCCCTCCCCCAAGTCGGCCGACTTCGGGTTCTTCGGGTCCAGGCCGTTCAGCAGGACCAACCAGCTGCTGGCGGAACAAGGATCACAGCCTGTGGACTGGCGCTTGCCGTCCGTGAGTTGACCCTGTCTGCCCTTCACCGGATAAATACGGACAGATGCCACCGGAGATGGCCCTGCCCGAACACCCCGTTCCGATAAGCCAGTAGCATGCGGCGCCATGAGCTCCCCCACTGGGCCCGCAAATGGCCTGCCCGTACGAATGCCGCGACCCCGCCAGACCGGACGGCACCGCCGGCCCGAGCCCGCGGCGGCGCCCGAGGGCGCGCCCGCGCTGGTGCTCGCCGTGCCCGGGGTCCCTTCGCCCTCCTCGCGCGGGCTGGCGGAAGAGATCATCAGCATCGGCCGTTCCGAGCTGCCGGGGCTCGATGCCCGCATCGGCTTCCTCGAGGGTGACGACGCCTCCGAGTTCCCGTCCCTGTCCGGCGTGCTGACCGCCGTCGCGGGCGAGCGCGCCGCGCGTGCGGAGTTCGCCCGCGCGGCCGGCCACGAGGTGCCCGCGCCGACCGGCCCGGACGCCGTGGTGGTCCCGCTGCTGGCCGGACCCGACGGCGACCTGCTCCGCCGGGTCCGCCAGGCGCTGATGGACTCCTCGGCCGCGGCCGAGCTGGCCGACGTGCTCGGTCCGCACCCGCTGCTCGCCGAGGGCCTGCACGTGCGCCTGTCCGAGGCGGGCCTGGCCCGCGCCGACCGCGCCCGGCTGTTCACCGTGACCACCGCCGCCGACGGCATCGTGCTGGCCACGACCGGTGGCGAGGAGGCCGTACAGGCCGCCGGGATCACCGGGATGCTGCTCGCCGCCCGGCTCGCCGTGCCGGTCAAGGCCGCCGCGCTCGACCAGGAGGGCTCGGTGGCCGCCGTCGCCGAGCAGCTGCGCCGCGAGGGCTCCACGCAGCTCGCGCTGGCCCCGTACCTGATCGGCCCGGAGGCCGCCGACGGGCTGCTGGACACCGCCTGCAAGGAAGCCGACTGCGCCGCCTCCGAGGTGCTGGGCGCCTACGGCGCGCTCGGCAAGCTCGCCGTCTCGCAGTACGCGGCGGCTCTCGGGCTCACCCAGGGCGCCTCTGCGCACTGATCCCGCTCACGCACCCGCGAGCGCGAGGGCCCCCGCCGTCACCGGCGGGGGCCCTCGCGCTTGCGGGTGTCAGCCGAAGACCACGCAGGTGGCGGCGGGCACGGCCACCGAACCGGCCCGGTGCGGCTGCCCGGTCACGGGGTCGACGTCGAACCAGGTGACGTCCCCCGAGCGCTCGTTGGCCGCGTACAGGCGGCGCCCGGCGGGGTCGGCGGCGAGGTCCCGGGGCCAACTGCCGCCGCACCGGACGACGCCGGTGAGCTCCGGCTTCTCGGCGCCCGCGGCCAGCGAGAGGGTGGCGATGGTGTCGGCCCCGCGGACGGCCGCCCAGACGAACCGTCCGTCGGGCGAGGCGACCACCGCCGAGGGGTAGGCCCGCACGGCCTCTGAGGGGCCCGCGGAGGCGATCGGAACCTCTGCGACCGGTTCCAGTTGCCCGGCGGCCGCGTTCCAGCGGCAGACGGTCAGCTGCGGCTCCAGCTCGTGCAGGACGTAGGCGACCGCGCCGTCCGGGTGGAAGGTGAGGTGCCGGGGTCCGGTTCCGGCGCGCAGGACGGTCTCGGTGTGGGGCCGCAGCCCGCCGGTGGCCGGGTCGAGCGCGCAGACCCGTACCGAGTCGGTGCCGAGGTCCACGCTGAGCACCCAGCGGCCGCTCGGATCGGGCAGCACCTGGTGCGCGTGCGGCCGCTCCTGGCGGTCGGGGTCGGGGCCCGATCCCTCGTGCGCGAGGACGGCCGCGGGGCCGCCCGGGCTGCCGTCGGCCCCGAGCGGCAGGCTGCTGACGCTGCCCGAGGTGTAGTTGGCGGTGAGCAGCCGGTCTCCGGCCAGGCTGAGGTGGGTGGGCCCGGAGCCGCCGACGGGGACGGCCGGGCCGAGCGGGGCGAGGCCCTCGGCGGTGGGCGTGAAGGCGGCCACCGCTCCCTCTCCGGTCTCGCTCACGGCGTAGAGCACGCCCGTACCGGGGGCGAGGGCGAGGTACGAGGGGTCCGCGACGGCGGCGCCGGTGGACCCGAGCGGGGTCAGGGCCCCGGTGGCCGGATCCACGGCCGCGGTGGTGACACCGCGGCCGCCCCCCGAGGTGAACGAGCCGATGTAGGCCCGGTGTCCGCCGCCCTGGTCCGAGTTCTGCGCGCCGTACACGGGCTGCCCCTCTCCGCCGTTCCGGATCCGTCCGGAGCCGACGGTAACAGAAGGTCTATACCAAATCCCGCCCTTGGGCCCGGTCCTGGGCGCCCAGGTGGTGGACGTACGCGGTGCTGCTCGGCCGGTCCTCGTACGTGCGGTGGAAGACCGGGGTCGCCGAGCCGGAGATCGGCGGCACGATCCAGGACCAGTCCGCGCCCACGTCCCGGCCCTTGCGCTCCTCCCGCTCCATGTGGGACAGGAAGCGCCGGGACTCGGTGTGGTGGTCGGCGATGGTGACCCCGGCGCGGTCGAAGGAGTGCAGGACCGCCCGGTTGAGCTCGACGAGCGCGCGGTCCTTCCACAGGGAGCGGTCGCTCGAGGTGTCCAGGCCCAGTCGGCGGGCCACGGCGGGCAGCAGGTTGTACCGGTCGGTGTCGGCGAGGTTGCGGGCGCCGATCTCGGTGCCCATGTACCAGCCGTTGAACGGCGCGGCCGGATAGTGGATGCCGCCGATCTCCAGGCACATGTTGGAGATGGCGGGCACGGCGTGCCAGCGCAGCCCCCACTGCGCCCAGCCCTCGTCTTCGGGGTGCCCGATCGGGACCTCCAGGACGGCGTCCGCGGGGGTGTCGAACCAGCGCGGCTTGTCGTCGACGCCCTGCACCACGAGGGGCAGCAGGTCGAAGGGGGTGCCGGCGCCGCCGCGCCAGCCGAGCCGCAGCAGGGCCTCGGTCAGCGGGGCGTTGCGGGCGTCTCCCACGGTGACGGAGTGGTGGTCCCCGTAGCCGGCGTAGCGGACGAGCTGTTCGCTCCAGATCAGCGGGCCGGGGCGGCCCGGGGCGTCGGGGGCGAAGACCGTGATCGTGGGCCTGACCCGGCCGCCGTTGGTCGCCTCGCGCAGGTGCTCGAAGCATTCGGCGGCGATGTCCTCGGCATCGGTGCTCTCCCGGCGGTCGCGGACCCGCAGGGAGTTCCAGTAGAGCCTGCCTATGCAGCGGTTGCTGTTGCGCCAGGCCACCCGGGCCCCGTGGACCAGCTCCTCGGGTGTGTGCCGGTAGGTGCCGGTCTCCGCCAGTTCGGACCGTACGGCGGCGAGCCGGTTGCGCGGATCACCGGCATCGCTGTTCTCCCTGTGGAAGAGTCGGATGAACTCCTCGGCCGCTTCCCACACCTGAGCGGTGGTGGAGCGCTGTTGAAGTATTTCCATTCCGGGCCGTTACCCCCTGTCCGAGCAGATCCACCCTGTACATGCCGGATGAATGTGCAGTAAACAATCACCCGTTGTACATGCCGCAGGTCAGGACCGCGGGCAAGGGCCGTCCGGAACACTCCTCCGAGTGATCTTCGCAGATAGGCCTGCGGACCGGGCTCGAAGGGGCGTACGATCCGCCGCAGCGCGGGAGTTGACCCTTCTCGGAGGCCTGCGGTCAGGTTCTCGCCGACGCCTCAGAGACAGGGCCGGCTCATGAAGAGCGCCTGCTCCCCGGCCGCGGGCGTGCCGTCGTACAGGGTGGTGTCGAGACCGCAGAGGCTGAACCCCATCCGCCGGTAGGCGTGCACGGCGGGGGCGTTGACGGAGCTCACCTCCAGCCAGAGGTGCTCGGCCCCCCGCTCGCGGGCGAAGTCCGCCGCGCACTCCATCAGCGCCCGGCCGATGCCGCGGCCCCGGTGGCCGGGAGCCACCTCGATGTCCTCGATGGTCAGCCGCCGGTTCCACACCGCGTAGCCAACGGCGGCGAAGCCGCACACCAGACCGCCGTCGAGGGCCACGAAGGTCCGCGCGTCCCCGCCGGCGCCGGCGCCTCCGCCGGACCCCTGCTCGTCGTGCTCCTCCGGCGGGAACGCCTTGTACAGGGGCGGCTCCGCGGGAACCTCGCGGAGCAGGAAGCCGAAGGAAGCACCGTCCGGCGGGACCACCTCGAAGACGGTGTCCGTGGTGAAGGAGCCGTCGAGGGCCTCGATGGCCCCCGCGTCCTCGGGACGGGCCAGGCGGTAGACGATGCCGGCGGCGGAGCCGGGTGCGGTGGTCATGAGATCCACGGTACGCAAAAAATCCCCCGGCGGAATTCGCTGCCGAGGGAGGAGAGAGCGTATATTCAATGGTTCATGACTTCGTCGGGAACGACGACATGAGGAAGCTTTCGAGGGCACTGTATCGCGGCAGGAGTGCAATTGTCAACCGAGGAATTCCGTAAAGAGCAGCAATTCGTCACGGACCTCTATGTGCGCCTCGACCACCTGCGTGACCAGGCCGAACGCGCTGTCGAGGGAGCATTGCGCGAGGTCGGGAACGGTGCCCAGGCACGTCTGGAGCGCGATGTCCTGGTCGCCGAGCAGTCCGGCCTGCTTTCCGCGCTGAATGCGGGGGAGAACGGCCTGTGTTTCGGCCGTCTGGAGTTCTCCGACGGCCGTGACCACCACATCGGCCGCATCGGAATCCGCGCGGACGACGCGGAGCGCACGCCGCTGGTCCTGGACTGGCGGGCCGAGGTGGCCCGGCCCTTCTACCTCGCCACCGGCCACACCCCCATGGGCCTGCGCCGCCGCCGGCACATCAGCAGCCGCGGCCGGGTGGTGACCGCCCTGCACGACGAGATCCTCGACCTGGCCGACGCGGAGCGCACCGGGTACGAGGGCGCCGACGCGGACGCCGTGCTGCTCGCCGCCCTGGACGCCGCCCGGACGGGCCGGATGCACGACATCGTGCGCACCATCCAGGCCGAGCAGGACCGGGTCATCCGCTCCACGCACCGCGGGGTGCTGGTCGTCGAGGGCGGGCCCGGCACCGGCAAGACGGCGGTCGCCCTGCACCGGGCCGCCTACCTGCTGTACGCGCACCGCGAGCTGCTCGCCAAGCGCGGGGTGCTGATCGTCGGGCCCGGCCCGGCGTTCCTGGGCTACATCGGCGGGGTGCTGCCGGCGCTCGGCGAAACGGGCGTCCTGCTCGCCACGCCGGGCGAGCTCTATCCGGGTGTCCACGCGACGGGGACCGACCGGCCCGGCGCGGCAGCGGTGAAGGGCCGGGCCTCGATGGCACGGGTCCTGGCGCGGGTGGTCGAGGACCGGCAGTGCCTCCCGGAGAGCGTGCCGGCGGGCACCGGCGAGGACTACGACACCGTGCCCGAGCCCGCGCTGGAGATCGACCACGACGACTACGGCACGCTGCTGCTGGACCGCACGATGGCCTACGAGGCGCGGGACCGGGCCCGGGCCACCGGGCTGCCGCACAACGAGGCACGGCCCTCCTTCGCCTTCCGGATCATCGACGCGCTCACCGCGCAGCTCGCCGACCGGCTGGGAGCGGATCCGTACGGCGGCCCGAACCTGCTGGGCCCGGACGACGTGGCCCAGCTGGGCAAGGAGATCGCGATGAGCCCGGCGGTGCACGCGGCGATCGACTCCCTGTGGCCCTCCCTGACCCCCGAGCGGCTGGTCCGCGACTTCCTCGCGGAGCCCACGCACCTGCCGGCCCGCGAGGCGGAGCTGATCCGGCGCGAGCCGTCGGCGCGGCCGGACTGGACCCCGGCCGACGTGCCGCTGCTGGACGAGGCGGCGGAGCTGCTCGGGGAGGACGACAGCGCGCGGCGCGCCGCCGAGGAGCGCGAGCGGCAGCGGCGCATCGCGTACGCGCAGGGGGTGCTGGACCTCTCGGAGGGCTCCCGGTCCTACGAGTTCGAGGACGAGGAGAACGAGTACCTCGCGGCGCACGACATCATCGACGCCGAGCGGATGGCCGAGCGCCACGAGGAGGCCGACCACCGCAGCGCGGCCGAGCGGGCCGCCGCGGACCGGACCTGGGCCTTCGGGCACGTCATCGTGGACGAGGCGCAGGAGCTGTCGGAGATGGCGTGGCGGCTGCTGATGCGGCGCTGCCCGACCCGCTCGATGACGCTGGTCGGCGATCCGGCCCAGACCGCCGAGGAGGCGGGCTGCGGATCGTGGGAGCGCATCCTGCGCCCGTACGTGGGCGAGCGCTGGGAGCTGGTCCGGCTGGGGGTCAACTACCGCACGCCCGCCGAGATCATGGAGGTGGCGGCCGCCGTGCTGAGGGAGCGCGACCCCGGCTTCGCCCCGCCGAGCTCGGTACGGGCCACCGGGGTCCGCCCGTGGGCCCTGGCCGCTCAGGACCTGGCCGGGGCCGTGGCGCAGGCGGTGCGCCGGGAGCTGCCCGCGCAGGGGCGGCTCGCGGTGATCGCGCCCCGGGAGCTGCACGTCCCGCTGGCCGCGGGGCTGCCGGGGGTACGGGCCGGGGCGCAGCCGGACCTGACCCGGGAGGTGGTCCTGCTGGACCCGCGCCAGGCCAAGGGGCTGGAGTTCGACACGGTGGTCGTGGTGGAGCCGGCCGATCTCCAGCCGAGCGACCTGTACGTGGCGCTGACCCGGGCCACGCAGGCCCTGGGGGTGGTGCACACCCCCGGCCGGCTGCCGGCGGGGCTGGAGGCGGCCGGGGAGGGGCTGCTCAGGCGCTGATGACCAGGGGGGCCCGCGGGTCGGTGCGCAGCGGGGCGGCGAGCGCGACGAGGGCGTGCTCGAGGCCGTGCAGATGGGCGAGGGCCGGTTCCGGGGGCGCGGCGGGCCGGGGCCGGGCCGGTGCGGCGAGCTCCGGGGTGCTGTCGGGCGCGGTGAGCGCCTCGACGGCGGCCTCCACCCGCCAGCAGGCGGCGGCAAGCCGGGCGTCGTGCGAGGCCTGCGGGTCGGCGGCGACGGCGACCAGCCCGCGCACCTCCCGGGCGCATTCGTCGAGCAGCGCCAGGACCTGGCGGGCCCGGGCCTTGCGGGCGCGCAGCGGGCTCAGCGGGTGGACGAGGGGCGCGAGGGCCATCCGTACCCGGCCCAGCAGCAGTTCCAGCTCGGCGGCGTGCGGGGCGGGGTCGGCGGCGGGGCTGCCCGCGAGCCGGTCCAGGGCGGCCGCGGTGGAGGCGCGGACGCAGTGCAGAGCGCGCTGGATCCAGGCGTCGTTGGCGGCGTGGGTGGTCACCGGGAGGATGATCACGACGGCGAGGGCCGCGCCGAGGGCGCCGATCGCCGTCTCCTGGAAGCGCAGGAGCAGCAGTCCGGGGTGCAGGACCCCGAGGAGCCCGTAGAGCAGCCCGGCCATGACGGTGACGAAGAACATCATCCAGGAGTAGGAGGGGGCCGCGGTGTAGAAGATCCCGAAGACGCACACGGCGACGAGTGCGGCGGTCGGCGCGGGCGCGCCGTGCAGCGGGACGGCGATGAGCAGCCCGGCTGCGATGCCGAGCACGGTGCCGAGGACCCGGCGGAAGCCCCGTACGAGGGTCTCGCCGCGGGAGGCGGTGTTCACGAAGATCCACCAGGCGGTGCCGACGGCCCAGTACCAGCGGTCCTCGGAGAGCGCCTGGCCGATGGCGAGGGCGAAGGCGCAGGCGGCGGTGGCCTGGAATGCCTGGCGGGTGGTGGGCCTGGCGAGGCCCGTGCCCGGAAGCCCGGGCGGGGCGGGCGCGGGCGGGGTGCGGCGCTCGATGGGCCACAGCACGAAGCGCACCGCTCCGGCGGCGAACAGGGCCAGTCCGACGGCGGCGTACAGCTCGGGCAGCTGTCCGGGGACGGCGTGCAGGAACTGGGTGACGAAGAACATCATGAAGCCGAAGATCCCGAGGGCGTGGCCGCGCGGGCCCCAGCGGCGGGCGTAGACCCCGGCGAAGACGACGGCGAGGAAGGCGGCGTCCCGGGCGAGTGGCACCCCGTGCAGGGTGGTGGCCAGCGCGAGGACGGGGAAGCCGGCGACGGGCAGCAGGGCGGTGGTGACGCGCTGGGCGCGCACGCTCGCGTCGACCACGGTGAACAGCGCGAGCAGGGCGGCCAGTCCCCCGGTGATGGAGGCGGTCAGGGAGAGGCCGCAGAGCTCCGCGAGAGCCACGGCGGCGCCGACGCCGATCACCGCACGGGCCGAGTTGCGCAGTCTCAGGCGCCCCGGGTCCGGAGCCACGAACATCCTCTTCACGGCGGTGTGCCGCCCCCCTTGCAGTGGTGCGCGCCGGCCCGGCCGCCGCCCGGGGGTGGTGGGCGGCACACGGGCACGGCGAAGGCGCCGCGCTCCGGATCCGGCCTCGTTGCCGCCCGGCGCTGCGCGGCGCCGTAAGTACATGGATACGACACAGATAAGCACCTGGGGGCACACTGGCTCAACAGGGCCCCCCTGGAGTGGGCCATTGGCCCAGTATCGGGTCGCGATCTTCGGCCATGGGGGTGCCAACGGACCGGCCCGGCGGGCGGGGCCGCGTCCGCTCCGTGGGGGCGGTGCCTCCCGGCGGCAGGACCTCCGGGGCCGAACGGTGCGGGAACGCCTCCCTCGACGGGCGGCGCGGACGGGAACGGGTGACGCTGGCATGGTGTCGGAGCACGACGGCCTGGCGGCGCGGCTGCGCGCCGCGGAAGAGGCTCTGGAACGGATCGGGGCGTCCGGTGACGAGCGGGGGACCTGCCGGGAGCTCGCCGGATTCCTGTTCCGGACGCTGTGCGATGCCGCCGCCGTGGACCTGGCCGGCCGGGGCGCCGCGCGGAGCCGGGTGGCGCAGGCCGGTGCGACGGACCTGCTGGACGCCCCCTCCCCCGGGGCCCCGCCCGCGGCCCTGGCACCGGGCCACGGCCATCGGGTGGAGACCTGGACCGGGCGGGCGGGGAGCCGGCCCCTGCACCTCGCCTCGGTAGCGCTGGCCGGGCCGGGCGGGGGCGAGGCCTACGGCAGGCTGCTGGTGGCACGGGCCGGCGCGGGGTTCGGCGACCACGAGATCGCCACGCTGCGCTTCGCGGCGCGGCTCGCGAGTGTCCACATCGGCTACGCCCGGCGCCTGGCGGCCACCGAGAAGACGGCGCTCGACCTCCAGCGGGCCCTCGTCTCCGAGCCGGGGCGGCCGCACCCGAACCTGGAGATCGCCAGCCGCTACCTTCCGGTCGGTCCGCGCGCGCTGGTCGGCGGCGACTGGTTCGAGACGGTCCGGCTGCACTTCGGGCGCACCCTGCTGGTGGTCGGTGACGTCATGGGGCACGGTCTGGACGCCGCCGTCGACATGAACGCCTACCGCTCCGTCCTGCGCGAGGTGGCCTCCACCGAACTCGCCCCGCACCGGGTGCTGCGCCGGCTGGACACCCTGTCCGCCTCCGACGACACGCGGCGGCCGGCGACCTGCCTGCTGGTACGGATCGACCCGGCGCGCGGCATCGCGCTGTACGCGAGTGCGGGGCACCTGCCGCCCGCCGTGTTCGGCGGCGACGGCGCGGGCGAGCTGCTCGACGTGCCCGTGGGCCCGCCGCTGGGTACGGGCATCGGCGGCTACGAGTCCCTCGCCCGGCCGGTCACCGCCGAGCAGACCCTGCTGCTGTACACGGACGGCCTGGTGGAACGGCGGGGAGAGGACATCGACACCTCACTGGCCCGGCTCGCGGGCCTGCGCATGGCGCCGGGGGCGCCGGTCGGGGACATCGTGACGGCGGTCTGCGAGGGGCTCGACGCGCAGCACGCCGAGGACGACGTCGCCGTCCTGGCCGCGCGCCTGCGTCCTCGGCCGTCGCCGCGTGCCGGCGGATGAGCCCCCGCCGCCGTCCGGCCACCCGATGGAATCCAGCCGAATCGCGGGAAGGGTGAACCGCCCCCGCACGGGGTCGCGCACGGGCGGCGGGCAGGCATCGCACGGGGCCTGGCGGCGCGGACGGCGGTGCGGCCGCCCGGGAGCGGCCGGTCGGGCCTGGAACCATTTCAGGACAGGGCTCTCGACCCCAACTCAACTGCGGGGCCCACATCATGACCTGTTGTCAAGTGTCGTGCGCTGAACGGATAAGATCCCGGGCTGTTGTCCAATGATCTTTCGCATCCGATCGTTTGAGGGTTCTGATGGTTCGAGAGGGATCGTCGCCCGGCAGTCCAGGGCCCACCTCACCCGTCGTCTGGGCACTGCCCGCGCTGCTGACCGCCGCGCTGGCGGCGGTCACCGTGACCCTGGTCTCGGCGCCCGCCCGCACCCCCGTGGCGTGGGTCGGGGCGGCGGCCTTCGTGGCCGTCGCCCTCGCGTGCGGCGAGGCGGCCCGGCGCGGCAAGGCGCTGGCGGCGCTCCGGGCCACGGTGGCCGTGCAGGAGGCGGCCCTGTCCCGGCAGCAGACCGAGACCGTACGGCTGGCCGAGGCACTGCTGCCCGATGTGGTGACGCGCCTGCGCAAGGGCGAGTTCCCGGAGGACGTCCTCGCCTCCCTGGAGGATGCCAGCACCTACCAGCCCGGTCTGACCCCCGCCTTCCGCGCCGCCCACCACGCGGTGCTGCGCTCGGTGCTCGACGCCGTGGTCGCGGAGGAGGACCTGCGCGACTCGGCGCAGCGCGCCTTCGTGAACATCGCCCGCCGCGTCCAGGCCATCGTGCACCAACAGGCCCAGGAGCTGCGGGAGATGGAGGACCGGCACGGCCAGGACCCGGCCGTCTTCGGCGATCTGCTCCGGCTGGACCACGGCACCGCGCTGATCGGCCGGCTCGCCGACTCCATCGCCGTGCTCGGCGGGGCCCGGCCCGGCCGCCAGTGGAACAAGGCCGTGCCGCTGTACAGCGTGCTGCGCGGGGCCATGTCCAGGATCATCGACTACCAGCGCGTGGAGCTGCACTCCGTCTCGCAGGTCGCCGTCGTGGGCCCGGCCGTCGAGCCTCTCATCCACGCGCTGGCGGAGCTGCTGGACAACGCCACCCGCTACTCCCCGCCGCAGACCAAGGTCCACCTGACCGCGGTCGACGTGAACTCGGGCATCGCGATCGAGATCGAGGACGGCGGCCTGAGCATGAGCGAGGAGGCCCGCAAGCGGGCCGAGCGCATGCTGCGCCAGGCGCAGGAGGGCATCGACCTGACGGACCTGGGAGAGACTCCGCGACTGGGCCTCGCCGTGGTCGGCCGGCTCTCCCAGGCGTACGACTTCCGCGTCTCGCTGCGCTCCTCCGCGTACGGCGGCGTACGGGCCGTCCTCGTCGTCCCGCAGGGGCTGATCACCACCGTCTCGACCGCGACCGGCGTCGCCCACGGCATCGGCACCTCCTCGGGGCCCCGTGCGGCCCTCGAACCGGCGGCCGCGCCCGCCCAGCCGCCCCGGCCGGCCACCGGCCCGCAGGGCCCTGCGGAGGCGGACGAGGTGCCCCTGGTGACCGAACGGACCCTGAACGGGCTGCCGCAGCGCCGCCGCAAGGAGCGTGCCACGGCCTCCGAGGAGGCCACCACCGCCGCCGCCGAGCGGACCACCGCCGAGGTCCCGGACCGGACCGAGGCACAGCCCGGGATGTGGCTGGCCGCCTTCCAGAGCGGTCTGTCCGGGGACAGCCGGACCGCGGGGAGCCACACCGCGGAAAGCCAGACCACAGACGCCTCGCCGGCCTCGGCGAGCAAGGGGGAACAGCCATGAGTCAGCAGCAGACCAACATGGACTGGATGCTCAAGGACCTGGCCGAGAGCGTTCCGCAGACCCGGCACGTCATCGTGCTCTCGGCCGACGGCCTGCGCATGGCCCAGTACGGCGCGGAGACCGACACGGCCGACCGGCTCGCCGCCGCCTGCGCCGGACTGCAGAGCCTGGCCGGCGCGGTCGCCTCCGAACTCCCGAACAGCAACGGCCGGATGAGGCTGGTCGTGATCGAGATGGACGGCGGGTTCTTCTACCTGATGGCGGCGGGAGCCGGGGCCTACCTCGCGGTCCTGGCCGACGAGGGCGTCGACGCGGGCCTGATGGGCCAGCGGATGCGCGATCTCGTGGCGCGGATCGGAGAGCACCTCAGCAGCCCGCCGCGCAGCGACAGGCAGACCGCGTGAGGGAGCCGGGCACCACCTGGGAGGACGGCAGCCCCGAGCGGCTCTACGTCATCACGGGCGGTCGCAGCGGGTCGTCGGTCCCCAGCGGCCTCGACCTGGTCACCCTGATCGTCGCCACGTCGGGGCCCCGGCCCGGCATGCAGCCGGAGCACGCGGCGATCGTGCGGTTATGCCAGGCGCCCCTGTCCGTCGCCGAGATCTCCGCGTACCTCGGTCTGCCGGTGAGCGTGGTCACCGTCCTGATCGACGATCTCCTCACGTCGGGCCAGGTGCTCTCCCGCGCACCCGTCGCCCGCGCCCAACTCCCCGACCTGGCATTGATTGAGGCAGTGATCGATGGACTTCGAAAGCTCTGAGGCGTCGCCCGCCGGGCCGCGGCGCGAGGACGTACTGCCGGCCACGGCCGCCGCCGCGGTCAAGGTGGTGATCGTGGGCGGCTTCGGGGTCGGCAAGACGACCCTGGTCGGCGCGGTGAGCGAGATCCGGCCGCTGACCACCGAGGAGACGATGACCCAGGCAGGGGTCGGCGTCGACGACACGGCCGGCGTGGAGCGCAAGACCTCCACCACCGTCGCCATGGACTTCGGCCGCATCAGCATCAACGAGGAACTGGTGCTGTACCTCTTCGGCACCCCCGGCCAGCAGCGGTTCTGGTTCCTCTGGCGCGGCCTGTTCGAGGGCGCGCTGGGCGCGGTGGTCCTGGTCGACACCCGCCGGCTGGAGGTCAGCTTCGACGTGATCGGCCGGCTGGAGGAGCGCGGGGTGCCCTTCGTGGTCGCCGTCAACTCCTTCCCCGACGCCCCCCAGTACCCCGTCGAGGAGCTGCGCAGCGCCCTCGACCTGCCCGCGGCCGTCCCGCTGGTGCTCTGCGACGCCCGGCGGCGCGACTCCAGCCGTGACGTCCTGATGACGCTGATGCGCTATCTGCACTCCCTCGCCGTGACCCCGGAGGCATCGTGAGCACTTCCCCCTCCCCCGCCGCTTCGACTCCGCCGCCCGGCTGCCCCGCGCACCGGCTCTACGGCCCCGAGGCCGAGGCGGACCCGATGGGCCTGTACGAGAAGCTCCGCGCCGAGCACGGCGCGGTGGCCCCCGTGCTCGTCCAGGGCGACCTGCCGGCCTGGCTGGTGCTAGGCCACCGCGAGAACCTGGACGTGGCCCGCACTCCGTCGCGGTTCTCCCGGGACCCGCGACGCTGGCGGGACCAGCAGGAGGGCCGGGTTCCGGCCGACCACCCGCTCACGCCGATGACCGCCTGGCAGCCCGTGTGCCACCTGGTCGAGGGGCCGGAGCACGAGCGGCTGCGCGGTGCGGTCACCGAGTCGCTGGAGCGCTTCGACCGGCGCGGCGTCAGGCGGTACGTCAAGCGCTTCGCCGATCAGCTGATCGACCAGTTCGTCGAGGCCGGACAGGGCGACCTCGTGGCGGACTTCGCCGAGCCGCTGCCGATGCTGGTGATGACCCAGCTGGTCGGGGCGCCGGACTCGTACGGTCCGCGCCTCGTCGAGGCCGCCCGCGACATGCTCCAGGGCACCGAGACGGCCGTCGCCAGCAACGCGTACGTGACGGCCACCCTGCGCGAACTCGTGATGCGCAAGCGGGCGGTGCCCGGCCGGGACTTCACCACGTGGATGGCGGAGCACCCGACCTCGCTGACCGACGAGGAGATCGTGGAGCACCTGCGCCTGGTGATGATCGCCGCGTTCGAGTCGACCGCCAACCTGATCGCGAACACCCTGCGCGTCGTGCTCACCGACCGGCGGTTCCGCGCGAACCTCTCGGGCGGCCACATGACCCTGCCCGACGCGCTGGAGCAGGTCCTGTGGGACGAGCCCCCGTTCACCACGATCCTGGGGCGCTGGGCCACCGGCGACACCGAGCTGGGCGGGGCGCAGATCAAGGCCGGCGACATGCTGCTGCTGGGGCTCGCGCCCGGGAACGTCGATCCGGAGATCCGTCCCGACCTGACGGCGCCCGTCCACGGCAACCGCTCCCACCTGTCCTTCAGCAGCGGCCCGCACGAGTGCCCCGGCCAGGACATCGGCCGCGCCATCGCGGACACCGGGATCGACTCCCTGCTGACCCGGCTGCCCGATGTGGAACTGGCCGTCCCCGAGGACGGCCTGCGCTGGACCGCGTCCCTCATGTCCCGCCACCTGGTCGCCCTCCCGGTGCGGTTCACCCCGCGCGGTACCTCCGTCACGGGCACCACGCGGGCACCGGCCGCGGCGGCCGCCGCCGCGCCGGCCGCTCCCCTGCCCGGGGAGCGGCCGGCGGTGCGGGTGCGGTGGTGGGCCCGGCTGCTGGGCCGCCGCCGCTGACCGACGCGTCAGGCGTCGAGCTGCTGCCACCACCAGGCGAGGGCCGGTACCGGCGGCGGCTCGGCCGCCGGGTCGCTCGGGGTGTCGCTCCACGTGACATCGAACCGGGCCCCGTCCACGGGCAGTTCGTTGCGGTTGCGCGGGCTGGCGTAGCGCGGCGCCCGGCAGTGGTACTCCAGGTCGCCCGCGATCCAGTGCTCCAGCGAGCCGAGGTAGCGGCCCAGCTGCTCGCCCGCGTCGCGGCCCAGCTGCTCGCGCAGCCGGACGAACAGGGTCACCGCGCGGTCCCGCAGGGCGTACGCGGCGGGCAGCGCCTCGGCCGGGATGCACCCGTTCCGCGCGGCCAGCACGTTGACCAGGTTCTGCTCCCACGGGACGTGGTGGTCGTCCTTGTTGTACGAGAACAGGTCGTTGTCGCAGCTGACGATGAACCCGGCGGCGTCGGTCAGGGCCTGGACGGGCGCGGAGTACAGCTCGTCACCCGGTACGGCGATCCCGTTCGCCACGTCGCACCACGTCAGGGTGAAGCGGGTGCCGTTGCTCGAGATCCGGGCCGCCACGAAGTCGTTCAGGCTCGGCATGATGCCCCGCTCGGCGTTGGCGGTCTGCCAGGAGGCGCCGGCCACCCAGTCCCTGACACCCTCGGTGAAGCGGCGCAGCTGGACGGGGGCGAGCATCTCCCGGGTGCGGGCCGCGAGGTCCTCCAGAGCGGCCGTGTGCGGCCCGGGGGGCAGGAGGCCGGAGCCGGGGGCCTCGACGGTGCGCACCAGCCGGGCGCCGTGGTCCGCGACGGACGCGGTGCTGGACGCGCCGGTGTTGGAGTCCTGCCAGTCGTCGGTGGCGAAGGCCCAGTAGTTCCACTGGGTGAAGAGCAGCATCGCTTCGACGTCGCCGTACGGGATGATCCGGCTGGTGAAGTCGGCGGCGCGGGTGGCCAGCCCCCAGGCGCGCTCGACGGCGTCCGGGTAGAACCCGTACGTGTCGATCCAGGCGATGGCCCGCTTCTCGATCTCCGCCGCGGCGGGATGGATGAGGCCTGTTTCGAACGGGCAGTAGAAGGGCGGCAGTTGCCAGCCGATGCGGGAGGCGTGGGAGCCTGCGGCGTACACGGGCGGCATCGTCAGCTCCCCCCGCCCAGCCGGAAGAGCAGCAGTCGGGTTTCCAGCGCGTGGTCGCGCCAGATGCGGAACAGTTTGCCGTGCGTGATGGTGGACTCCCTGAGTCGCTCGCGGGACCAGGCGGAGGGGGCGCCGGTGTGCTCGATCCGGTCCAATTCTGCGGTGTTCCAGGCCATGGACTGGACCCAGAACTCGGCGACCCGGTCGGTGAGGTCCTCGTCCTGCTCCAGCTCGAACCCGGCGGCCCCGGCGGCGGTGATGTACTCGGTGAGGGTGCCTAAGCGGGTCTTGTAGTAGCCGTCGATGAAACCGGTCCACTCGGGACGACGGATGAAGTGCTCCTGGATCCCGAACCAGCCGCCCGGCTTCAGGGACTTGGCGACCACCTCGAAGAGCCGTTCGCGGTCCAGGTAGCCGGAGCTCTCGCAGGCGTAGGCGGCGTCGAAACCTCGCGGCGCGCTGTACTCGTGGACGTCCGCGAGCAGGGGGGTCACCCGGTCGCCCACCCCGGCCTGCCGTGCCAGCTGCCGGATGAGGGGCACGTGTTCCGCGGCGACGGTGAGGCCGGTGACGCTGGCCCCGTGCTCCTGCGCCCAGTAGAGCGAGCCGCCGCCGACGCCGCAGCCTATGTCGAGGAGGCTGGCGGGCGGGGTGGCGTAGGCGCCCCAGGTCCGGGCGGCGTGGTCGACGATCGCCTCCTGGGCCTCGATGATGCGGCGCTTGAGAACGCGCTGGGAGACCGTGGTGTTCGGCGTCTCGCCGGGACCGAAGAGGCCCATGTGGAAGTGGACCCGCGGTCCGGGACCGTATTTGTGGAGGATGTCAGCCGTCTTCCGGCTGTAGTAGAGCGGCACTTGGCTCTCGTCGAACGCCTGGCCACCAGCGTGGGGCTGGATGACGAGGTTGCTGTCCATCGGTTCTCCGGTCTTGCGGTCACGTGGGGGTGTTGATCGGCCGCCCCACTCTGCCCATCTGTGATCGACAAAACGCTTTGATCACTCAGGCATTGAGCATAGTCACACACCAAATGGCGCGTTTTCCGGCCAAGTTGGTTGACTGGAACGGCAGTTCAGATCACTTGGCCGCCGTGCTCCGTCGGTACGCACAGCACCGGGACCGGAGAGAGGTGCAGGAGCTTGTGCGGGGTGGAGCCCAGCAGGGCGCCGCGGATCGGGCTGTCGCCCCACGTGCCGACGATGATGACCCGGGCGCCGTACCGCCGTGCGGCGTCGAGCAGGGCCTGCGCGGGCCTGTCGTCGACCACCTCGACCGTCGAGGGCACCCCCGCCTCGTCCGCGGCCTCCACGGCGTGCGCCAGGGCGCTGCGGCCCGCCTGGCGGACGGCCTCCCGGTGCGCCCGGTACTCCTCGCCGGCGGCGCCCGGTGCGGCCGCCCCGTAGACGAGGACGAGGGGCTCGCCGAAGGCGGTGGCCACCTCCAGCGCCACGCGCAGCGCCCGTTCCGCGCCGGGCGACTCGTCGTATCCGAGGACCACGGACATCGGGGACTCCTCAGCTCTTGTGGCCGTGGACGAGGTCCGGATCGGCCACGCCGCGGCGCTCCTGCCAGAACCTGCCGTCGCGCAGCCGCCAGTAGCACATGACCAGCACGCCGACGACGGCGATGGCGATGCCGATGACCAGGGGCGGGCCGAGCCCGAACCAGGAGACGCCGCTCGCCGAGTTCTCCGGGTTGGACATGTCGCCGACCGATTCCACCAGCAGCCAGCCGAGCAGGATCGCACCGAGAACCGGGCCGAGGCCGATGAGCAGGAAGTTGTGCGCGTTCTCCAGGAGGTGGCGCCGGTAGTAGACGGCGCAGGCCAGGCCGGTGAGCGCGTAGTAGAAGGCGATGAGCAGGGAGAGCGCGGTCAGTGAGTCGAGGAGCGCGTTCTCGCTGATCTGGTTGACGACGAGGTACCAGCCGATCGCGATGCCCGCCACCCACCACGTGCTGACGTCCGGGGTCCTGAACCGCGGGTGGATGTGGGCGAGGCCGGGCGGCAGCGCGTGGCGGCGGGCCATGGACAGGGCGGTGCGGGAGGCGGGGATGATCGTGGTCTGGGTGGAGGCGAGGGCCGAGGTGCAGACCGCGAGGAGGACCACCCAGTCCCAGCCGCCCATGACCTCCTGGGCCAGTACGGCGAACACGGCCTCCTCCTCGGCGGCGTTCTCGGCGAGGAAGGCGGGGCCCGCGTAGCCGACGACGGCGAATCCCACGGACAGGTAGGTCACCAGCAGGACCACCGTCGACCAGATGCCGGCCTTGCCGGGTGCGGTGGCGGAGTCCTGGACCTCCTCGGTGAGGTTGACCGCGGACTCCCAGCCCCAGTAGATGAACACGCCGAGCAGCAGACCGCCGGTCAGCGCGGCGCCGCCGGCCCCGAAGGGGTTGAGCCAGGTGATCGACGGCTCGATCGCGTCGAGGGTGCTGGTGCCGGCGTAGATCCGGTAGATGGCGACCACCGCGAAGGCCAGGAGGAAGAAGACCTGGGCGAGGATGAGGATGTCCTGGAGGTGGGCCGACAGCTCGGTGCCGATGACGCAGACGGCGGTCATGGCCAGGATCACGGCGACGGTGAGGCTCTGGCGGATCACGTCGTTGGCCGCCCAGTCGTCGAGTCCGGCGGCGAGCAGGCCGAAGGTGACCGCCACGTCCGCCAGTGAGCCGATGACGAGCACGCCGGTCATGGCGATGGCCCAGCCGCCGAGCCAGCCCGCCCAGGGGCCCATGGCCCGGGTGACCCACGAGAAGGTGGTCCCGCAGTCCTGGTCGACCTTGTTGAGGTAGTAGAAGGCGGCGGCGATCAGCAGCATCGGGACGAACGAGGCCAGCATCACGCCCGGCGCGTAGATCCCGACGAGCGCCACGATCGGGCCGAGCACGGCGGCCAGGGAGTAGGCGGGCGAGGTGGAGTTCAGGCCGATGACCAGCGCGTCGAGGAACCCGATCGCGTTGGCCTTCAGGCCCGGCTCCGGGGCTGCGGCCTGCGGGCCGCCGCGGTCCGCGCTGTCTTCGGCCATGTACGCATCGTCGCCCGACCGCGGCCGCCGCGCGAGGCGGGAGGGGCGGGAGGGGCGGGTATACCAGGGCCGGGGTTCCGGCCGGCGGTCACGGCCGGGTGTTCCAGCCGGCGATCACGGGCGGGTGTTCCAGCCGGCGATCACGGGCAGCCCGTGCTCGGTGGAGAGCATGCTGACCGTGCCGGTGCGCAGCAGGAACAGCCGGCCCTCCTCGGGGTCCAGGCGCAGGTAGCGGGCGGTGAGGACGCGCAGGAAGTGGCCGTGGGCGACGACGACCGCGTCGCCCGCGTCGGCGCGCAGCACGGGGGCGATCCGGGCCAGGGCCCGGTCCGCGCGGGCGCCCACCTGGGCGGCGCTCTCGCCGGGGTGCTCCGCGTCGCCGGGCGGCACCCCGTGGGTCCACAGGGACCAGTCGGGGGTGGTCCGCTGGATCTCCGCGGTGGTGATCCCCTCGTAGCCGCCGTAGTCCCACTCGTACAGGTCGGGGTCGGTGATCCCGTCGGCGAGTCCCGCCAGCCGGGCGGTGGCGACGGCCCGGCGCAGCGGGCTGGTCAGGACCAGCGCGGGACGGCGGTCCCGGAAGTAGGGGGCCAGGGAGATGGCCTCCTCGACCCCGCGCGCGGTCAGCGGGACGTCGGTGCGCCCGGTGTGCCGCCCGTCGGCGCTCCACGCCGTCTCGCCGTGCCTCACCAGCAGCAGGTCGCTCATCCTCCGGACCCTAGGCCCTGACCGGCATGTCGGCGCCGAGGGCCGGGCCGGGCGTGTCACTGTCGGGCCTCATGAAGGTGGGTGCGCGTGCGGTGCGTCCGTCCCTGACCGGGCTGCTGCTCGTCCTGACCGCGGTCACGGGGCTGGTGGAGGCCGTGAGCCTGCTCGCCCTCGGGCCGGTGTTCACGGCGATGCAGACGGGGAACGTGCTCTTCCTGGCGTTCGGGGTCGCGGGGGCGGGGGACCTGCCCGCGCTGTCGTCCGCGCTGTCGCTGGCGGCGTTCGCCACCGGGGTGCTGTGCGGGGCGCGCCTGGAGTCGGCCGCGGAGGCCCGGGGGTGGCGCTGGGTCCAGCTCGGGCTGTCCGCCGAGGCCGCACTGATCCTGGCGGGCGCGGCCGCCGGATGGGGCGTGGCCCCGCGGTACGGGCATCCGGCCGCCGCCCATCTGCTGGTGACCGCGCTGCTGGCGACGGCGATGGGCATCCGCACGGTCACGAGCATGCGGCTGAACGTGCCCGGCGTGCCGACGACCCTGGTCACCCGGTCCATGACCGCGCTGATCGGCAGCTCGGCGCTGGGACACGACATTGCCTTCGGCTACGGGACGGGGGCCTGGCGGCGCCGGGCCCTGGCGGTGCTGGCGATGTTCACCGGCGGGCTGACCGGGGCGCTCCTGATCCGGGCCGGCTGGACGGTGGGCGAGCTGCTGCTGCCCGCCGCGGCCGTGGTGGTGGCGGTGACCGCCGTGCACCGGACGCTGCCGCGGCCGCACACCGGATGAACTGGGCCATTGGTACAGTCGCGGCATGGCGGTGGACGAGCTGGACACGAGGATCCTGCGCCTGCTGATCGAGCAGCCGCGCACCAGCGTCCGCGAGTACGCCCGCATCCTCGGCGTCGCCCGCGGCACGCTCCAGGCACGGCTGGACCGGCTCGAGCGCACCGGGGTGATCACCGGCACGGGGCCCTCGCTCTCCCCCGCCGCGCTGGGCCATCCCGTACTGGCCTTCGTGCACATCGAGGTGACCCAGGGGCATCTGGACGACGTGGGCGAGGCGCTGGCGGCCGTCCCCGAGATCATCGAGGCCTTCTCGATCACCGGTGGCGGGGACCTGCTCACCCGCGTGGCAGCCCGGGACAACGCGCACCTGGAGGACGTGATCCAGCGGCTGATCCAGCTGCCGGGGGTGGTCCGCACCCGCACCGAGGTCGCCCTGCGCGAGCGGGTCGCCCACCGGTTGCTGCCGTTGGTCGAGGCCGTGGGCCGGGCCGCCCGCAAAACCTGACAGGATGGTATGGACAGGACACGACCGGCAGGACGGGCACAACGGATGATTTCCGTCATATTCGATCTCGACGGCACCCTCGTGGACAGCGAGCCGAACTACTACGAGTCGGGGCGCCGCACCCTGGAGCGGCACGGGGTCCCCGAGTTCACCTGGGAGCAGCACTCCCGGTTCATCGGCATCGGCACCTTGGAGACGCTGGAGATCCTCAAGGACCGGTACGCGCTCCGGGCGCCGGTGGAGCAGCTGCTCGCCGAACAGAACGCCGTCTACCTGGAACTGGCCCGCACGGGGACGGAAGTCTTCCCGGAGATGCGCAAGTTCGTGGAGCGGCTGCGCGCCGAGGGCGTGCCGATGGCGGTGGCCTCCGGTTCCTCGCGCGAGGCGATCGACGCGGTGCTGTCCGGGACCGGTCTGGACGCCCTGCTGACGACGGTGGTCTCCGCCGAGGAGGTCGCCCACGGCAAGCCGGCCCCGGACGTCTTCCTGGAGGCGGCCCGCCGGCTGGGCGCCGAGCCCGCCGACTGCGTGGTCGTCGAGGACGCGGCGCCGGGAGCGCTGGCCGCCCGCGCGGCCGGCATGGACTGCGTGGCGATCCCGTACGTGGCGCAGACCGCGCACGACGAGGCCTTCACCCGGGCCGGGCTGCTCTTCCCGGGCGGGCAGCGGGAGTTCACCGCGGACGCGGCCTACGACTGGCTGGCGGCCCGCGCCGCCGCCTGACCCCGGCCGGGCGGCCGGGGGCCGCGGGCCTGGCGGGCGCGTCTCGCCCGCCGGGCCGGCGTCGGCCCGGCGGCCCTCTGGTGCCCTCGCACGGCGGGTGCCACGATGCCTGCGTGACCGCCACCACGCTGCCCCGGGGCGCCGGGAGCGGGCCGCGCCAGTGGCCCCTGCTCGGCAATCTGCCCGCCTTCGCCCGTGATCCGCTGGCCTTCTTCGAGTCGCTGCGCGACGACTACGGGGACTGGGTGCCGTGGGCGCTCGGACCGCAGCGCAATGTCCTCCTCTCGCGGCCCGAGCACGCCGGCGAGCTCCTCGGGGCCGTCGAGGGCACCTTCAGGCCGATGGAACTGGGCTGGGCCTTCCACCAGTTGCTGGGCGACGGGGTGGTCGTGGCCACCGGGGACGACTGGCGGCGCAAACGGGCCCTGGTCCAGCCCGCGGTGCGGCCGCGCCAAGTGCGCGCGTACGCCGCCACGATGGTGGAGTGCGCGGACGCGCTGGCCCGGAGCTGGCGCGCGGGCGAACGGATCGACGTGCACCGGGAGATGGCCGGGCTCACCCAGCGGATCGCGGTGCGCACGCTGTTCGGGAGCGACGCCGCCGGTCGGGAGGCGCCCATCAGTGCGGCCATGGCCACGGCGCAGCGGGAGCTGGGGGCCGAGTTCCGGGGCGTCACGCTGTTCCTGCCGCCGTGGGTGCGCACGCCGGGTCGGCGTCGGATGCGGGAGGCGGTGGCCGTCCTGGACCGGGAGATCGCCCACGTCATACGGGAGCACGAGGCGGCCTCGGCGGCCGGGGCCGAGCGGGACGACCTGCTGAGCCGGCTGCTCGCGGCCCGCGACGAGCACGGCGCGCCGCTCTCCCGCAAGGAGCTGCGGGACGAGTCGATCACCCTCTACATCGGCGGCCACGAGACCACCTCGACCACCCTGACCTGGGCTTGGCAGCTGCTGTCGGGGTCGCCCGGGGCGCGGGCCCGGCTGACCGAGGAGCTGGACCGGGTGCTCGGCGGGCGGCTGCCGACCTACGACGACTACGCGCGGCTGCCCTGGACCCAGCAGGTGATCAAGGAGTCGCTGCGGATCTATCCGCCGATCTGGCTGATCTCGGCGGTGGCCGGGGAGGGCGCGAGCATCGGCGGGCGCCGGGTGCCCGCGGGGACGGGGGTGTGGATCAGCCCCTGGTCGATGCACCGGGACGCGCGCTGGTTCCCGGATCCGGAGGCCTTCCGACCGGAGCGGTGGGACGCGGACGCCCCGCATCCGGTGCCCGAACACGCCTGGATACCCTTCGGCGGCGGCCCGCGGGCGTGCCTGGGCGCGCGGTTCGCGCTGGTGGAGGCGGCGCTCGTGCTGGCCGTACTGGGGCAGCGGTTCCACCTGGACAGCGGGGCCGAGCGGGCCGGGACCTTCCCGGGGCTCACCTTGCAGCCGGCCGGACCGGTCCGGGCGACGCTGCGCCCGGCAGGCGGGGAAGATCCGGCCGCGCCGCGCGGTTGGTAGAACCGTGAACGATCTGATGCGGGATGCCGGCACGGGCGCGGGTTCGGGCCTCGACGCGGCCGTGGACGTGGACGTGGTGGTGGTAGGCGCCGGGCAGGCGGGCCTGTCCGGCGCCTACCACCTGGCCCGGGCGGGGATCGACCACGTGGTCCTGGACCACGCGCCACGCCCCGGCGGGGCCTGGCAGTTCCGCTGGCCTTCGCTGACCTACGGCCGGGTCCACGGCATGCACGCCCTGCCCGGCATGGAACTGACCGGCGCCGACCCGCTGCGCCCCTCCTCCGAGGTGATCGGGGAGTACTTCGCCGCCTACGAGGAGCGCTTCGGCCTGCGCGTACGGCGGCCCGTGGACGTCTCGGCGGTCCGCGCGGGCGCCGACGGGCGGCTGCTGGTGGAATCCTCGGCCGGCACCTGGTCCGCCCGGGCCCTGGTCAACGCCACCGGGACCTGGGACCGGCCGTTCTGGCCGCGCTATCCGGGCCAGGAGACCTTCCGCGGCAGGCAGCTGCACACCGCGAACTACCCGGGGCCCGGGGAGTTCGCCGGGGCGCGGGTGATCGTCGTCGGCGGCGGCACCTCGGCGGTGCAGCACCTGCTGGAGGTTGCGGAAGTGGCCGCGGAGACCACCTGGGTGACCCGGCGGCCCCCGGTCTTCCGCGACGGGAGCTTCGGCGAGGCCGAGGGCCGGGCGGCGGTCGCCCTGGTGGACGAGCGCGTCCGCCGGGGGCTGCCGCCGCAGAGCGTGGTCAGCGTGACGGGCCTCCCGCTGAACGAGGCCGTGCGGGCCGGACTCGCCTCGGGGGTGCTGGACCGCCGGCCCGTGTTCGACCGGATCACCCCCTTCGGCGCCGTCTGGGCGGACGGCAGCCGGGTGGAGGCGGACGTCGTCCTGTGGGCCACCGGGTTCCGCGCGGCCGTCGACCACCTGGCCCCGCTGCGCCTGCGCGAGCCGGGCGGCGGCATCCGGGTGGAGGGGACCAGGGCCGCACGCGACGAGCGGGTCCACCTCATCGGCTACGGCCCGTCGGCATCGACCGTCGGCGCCAACCGCGCGGGCGGCGCAGCGGTCCGCGAGATCCGCCGGCTGCTGGCCCGCGACCGGGCCGGCGAGGGGGTCGGGGCGCCGGCCGGGGATCCGGTCGGAGCTCTCGCGGCCTGAGCCCTCAGCCCGCCTCCGGTTCGCCGATCGGGAAGGTCCGGTCCGGGGCTCCGCCGCCCGCGAGGGCCTCGTGAGTCGGGTACACGCGGCCCATCCCGTCCCGCACGTCCAGGACGGGGTCGGTCCAGTTCTCGGTGTCCTCGGGGACGAGGATGCGCGTGGTGCCCCGCTCCGCGTCGTGGATCAGCAGCGAGACGATCCTGTAGAGCTGGTCGCCGATGTCACCGAGCCCCTGCCGCGGGTGGTCCTCCGGGCCGCCGACCCGGATGGTGAAGAAGCGCTCGTCCTCCCAGAAACCGCCCTTGTCCAGCAACTGGCCCTCCCCGAGGCGCACGCCGTCCACCCAGAGCCGGGCCTCGGCAGGGCTGTCGCGGAACAGGAGCACCGACCGGTGGCTGTCGCCGGCGGTGAACGTCACGTCGATCTGGTGCCGGGACCAGCAGTCGATAAAACTGCTGCACGCCCCGGGCGCCTCCCCGTGCCGATGGCTCGCGATCCTTCCCCCCGGCGGTACGACGGGATCCTGACCGCAGACCTCGGCGAAGCGGCAGGCCCGGTCGACGCGCCGGGTGCACCCCAGCCCCATCGCCGCGATGTCGCGCGGCGCGGCCCGCGAGAGCAGTTCTCCCAGCCGCTCCACGTACCGGTCCTCGCCGACCAGGGCCAGCAGGTCGGCTTCGTCGAACCACCAGTGGATCAGGTCCACGCCGGCAGGGGACCGGGCCAGCCAGCCGTGCCACTCGGCCGTGCCGGAGCCCCATCGTGCGGCCACCTTGCCGGGCGCTGCCCGCTCGGCGGCCGCGGCGGCCTCGTCGGCCGCGTCCCGGCGCTGCCGGATGCGCTCTGCCATCGCCTCCGTGTCGAACGCGGTCCCGTCCTGCGCCCCGGCCCTCGTCTTCGCTCTCCACGGCCACTTCACGGTTCGCCCGCCCCCCTGGGTCCTCGCGTCCGGCAGGCCGCCGATCGTAGAGCCGTCCCCGGGGCCGGCGCCCCTCATTTCCCGGGGGAAGCCCCCTGACCCGGTCCGGAACCGGCGTGCCGGCGGAGCCGGTTGAACTCCGCGACGTGCTTGCGGTGCTCGTCGTAGGTCGCCGAGAAGCGGGTGTCCCCCGGCTTCACGGTGACGAAGAACAGCCAGTCGCCGGGAGTCGGCGCGACCGCGGCCGTCATGGCCGCCAGTCCGGGGCTGTCGATCGGCGTCGGCGGCAGTCCCTGGCGTTCGTAACTGTTGAAGGGGCTGTCGATCCGCGTGTCGCTCAGTGTGGTGTCCACGGTGCTGCGGTTCAGCGCGTAGTTGATGGTGGAGTCCATCTGGAGCGGCATCGACTTCGCCAGCCGGTTGTGCACCACCCGCGCGACCTTGCCCATGTCGGCGCGGCTGTCGGCCTCCGCCTCGATGATGCTGGCCAGGGTGGCGGTCTGGTACGGGGTCATCCCGTGGGCCTTGCCGCCGTCCGCGACGGCCCGGGTGGCGAGCTTCTCGTTCGCCGTCCGCACCATGTAGGCGAGCAGCGGGCCCGGCGTGGTCCGCGAGGTCACCGGGTAGGTGGCCGGGAAGAGGTAGCCCTCCGGATTGCCCTTCGCCTCGGCGGGCAGTGCCAGGTCCGCGGTGGCCACGGCCGCCTTGGCCGAACCGGCCGGGAGCTTCAGCTCGCGGTCGATCGCGGCGTACACCTGGGAGGCGCGCCAGCCTTCCGGGATCAGCAACTGGCGTGGTATCTCGGGGGCTTCGCCACCCCTCAGCAGCGGGATCAGGACGACCGCCCCGATCGCGAGCAGCGTGCCGAGGAGGAGCGCCAGCCGGCCCCGGCGGGTGAGCCGGGAACGGCGCTGTGGCGGCCGGTACTCATGACGCATGGGGGAACGCTAACCCGCATATCGCCCTAAGTCCGGCATCCAGCCCGTGCGGCGGTCATACGATCACACATTCACCGGAGCCAGCGCGGCTTCCGGAGCCGGTTCCACGGGCAGCGCCGCATCGCGGTCCCGGCGGACCAGGGCGGCGTACCGGCCGTCCGCCTCCAGCAGTTCCTCGTGGGTGCCGCGCTCGGCTATCCGCCCCGCGTCCAGGACCACGATCTGGTCGGCATCGCGGACGGTGGACAGCCGGTGGGCGATGGTGATGGTGGTACGGCCCTGGGAGAGGTTGTCGATGGCCCGCTGGACGGCGTGCTCGGTCCGGGTGTCGAGGGCGCTGGTGGCCTCGTCCAGGATCAGCACCGGCGGGTCGCGCAGGATGGTGCGGGCGATGGCGAGGCGCTGCTTCTCACCGCCGGAGAACCGGTAGCCGCGCTCGCCCACCAGGGTCTCGTACCCGTCGGGCAGGGACTCGATGTGCTCGTGTATCTGTGCGGCCCGGGCCGCCTCGGTGATCTCCTCGTACGTCGCGTCCGGCTTGGCGAAGCGCAGGTTGTCCGCGACCGAGGCGTGGAAGAGGTAGGTCTCCTGGGAGACCACGCCGATGGAGCGGGCCAGCGAGTCGAAGTCGAGGTCCCGCACGTCCACCCCGTCGAGGGCGACCCGGCCGCCGGTGACGTCGTAGAGCCGGGGCACGAGGTAGCTGAGCGTGCTCTTGCCGGAGCCGGTCGGACCGACCACGGCGAGCGAGCCGCCGGCCGGGACGGTGATGTCGATTCCGGTGAGGGTCGGGCCGCTCTTGGCGTCGTACGCGAAGTGCACGTCCTCCAGCCGGACCTCGCCGCCGGCCCGCTCCAGGCGGACCGGGTCCCTGCGCTCGGTGATGTCCACCGGCAGGTCGAGGTACTCGAAGATGCGGGCGAACAGAGCGAGCGAGGTCTGGATCTGCACGCCGGTCGACAGCAGGCTGACGGTGGGCCGGAACAGGCCCTGCTGGAGGGTCACGAAGGCGACGAGGGTGCCGACGGAGAGCGAGGGGGAGCCCGTCTGGAGGGCGATGCCGGCGGCCCAGTAGATGAGCGCGGGCATGGCGGCCATGACGATGCCGATGGTGGACATCCGCCAGCGCCCGGCCATGCTGGAGCGCACTTCGAGGCCGACCAGCTTCTCCGACTCCGCGGAGAACGCGGCGGTGAGGGACTCGGAACGGCCCATGGTGCGGCCCAGCAGGATCCCGCTGACCGACAGCGACTCGGTGACCGTCGCGGCCATGGCCGCCATCTGCTTCTGCCGCTGGGTGGTGATCCTCTTGCGCTCGCGGCCGACCCGCCGGCTGATCCACACGAACAGCGGGAGCAGGAGCAGGGAGACCACGGTGAGCCGCCAGTCGAGCGCGAGCATGGCGACCACGGAGGCGATGACCGCCGTCAGGTTGGAGACGAGGGAGGTCGCCGTCGAGGTGACGGTGGCCTGCATGCCGCCGATGTCGTTGGCTATGCGGGACTGCACCTCGCCGGTGCGGGTCCGGGTGAAGAAGGCCAGCGGCATCCGCTGGAGCTGCGCGTACACGGCGGTGCGCAGGTCGTGCATGACGCGCTGGCCCACCGTGGTGGAGATCAGGGTCTGGAGCACGCCGAAGACGCTGGTGACGACGGCGGTCAGGATCATGCCGAGCGCGAGCAGGCTGAGCAGCCCGGTGCGGCCCTGCGGGATCGCGACGTCGAGGATCTCCTTGAGCAGGAACGGCGAGGCGACTCCCACCAGCGAGGACGCGCCGACCAGCAGGCCGACGACGGCGAGACGGCCGCGGTAGGGCCGGAAGAGGCTCACGATCCGGCCGAGCTCGCGCGGCTGGTCGGCCGGGGCGGGGCGGCTCGGGTCGAGCGACTCCTTCGATGGGGTCCACTTCGGTTCGTCGTCGCGCATGGGCACCCTCTCGGGGTCGGAAGTCAGGTCCATTGGAGCATAGGTCATTGTTACCCATACTCACAATGAACGGCATCCTGTTATTGTTCCCGGCATGAGCTCCGCCTCCGACACCGATCGCCTCCTCGCCGAACAGCTGCTCCGCCTGACGCGCAGGCTCCACCGGATCCAGAAGCGCCACATGGAACCGCTCGGGATCACTCCCGCCCAGAGTCGGCTGCTGCGCCTCGTCTCGCACTACGAGGGCGACCAGGCACCCCGAATGGCGGATCTCGCCGCCCGGCTGGAGGTCGTCCCCCGCGCCGTGACCACCCTGGTGGACGGCCTGGAGGCGGCCGGGTGCGTGCGCCGCGCGCCCGACCCCGCCAACCGCCGGGTCATCAGGATCGAGCTCACCGACACCGGCCGCGCCACGCTGCGCCGGCTGCGCAACGCGCGAACCGACGCGGCAGAGGAGATCCTGGCTCCATTGACCGGCGACCAGCGCGAGGTCCTCGGCGGCCTGCTCAACGCCCTGTCGGACGCCCCGGCGGACGCCCCGGTGGAACGCCGCTGCTGACGGGGCCGCGCGCGGGCCGCCCCGAGGCGAGGGGTCGCGCATGCCGCTGCTGGAACCGAAACCGGGGGCCCTGCGCCCGCGCGGCGCCGGCGGCCCCGCCCACGACCGGCTCCCGGACCACCGGGCCGCCGGCACCCCGGAGCCGCTGCGCACCGAGCTGACCGAGCTGCTGGGCGCCGAGAAGGTGCTGTGGAAGGTCTCCGACCTGGTCCGCTACGCCTCCGACGCCTCGCCCTACCGCTTCGTCCCCCAGGTCGTGGTGGTCGCCGAGGACATCGACGACGTCTCGGCCGTCCTCTCCTACGCCCACGGCCGGCAGCGCGAGGTCGTCTTCCGCGCCGCCGGGACCTCGCTCAACGGCCAGGCCCAGGGCGAGGACATCCTGGTCGACGTACGCCGCCACTGGGCCGGCGTCGAGGTGCTGGACGGCGGGCGGCGCGCCCGGATCCGGCCCGGCACCACCGTCCTGCGGGCCAACGCCGCCCTCGCCCGGCACGGCCGCGTCCTCGGCCCCGACCCGGCCAGCGCCCTCGCCTGCACCCTCGGCGGCGTCGTCGCCAACAACGCCTCGGGGATGACCGCGGGCACCACGAGGAACTCCTACCGCACGCTCTCCTCGCTCACCCTCGTCCTGCCGGGCGGCACGGTCGTCGACACCGCCGACCCGCTGGCCGACGAGGAGCTGGCCCGCGCCGAACCCGCCCTGTGCCGCGGGCTGATGGAGATCAAACGGGAGATCGAGGCCGACCCGGCCCTGGTGTCCCGCATCCGCGCCAAGTACGAGATCAAGAACACCACCGGCTACCGGCTGGACGCCTACCTGGACGGCGCCACCCCCGTGGAGATCCTGCGCGGGCTGATGGTCGGCTCGGAGGGCACCCTCGGGTTCATCTCCGAGGTCGTCTTCGACACCCTGCCGCTGGACCGGGAGCTCTGCTCCGCCCTGCTGTTCTTCCCCTCCCTGCCCGCGGCGGCCGCCGCCGTGCCCCTCTTCAACGAGGCGGGCGCCCTCGCCGTGGAGCTGATGGACGGCAACACCCTGCGCGCCTCGGTCAGCGTCGCGGGAGTGCCCGCCGACTGGGCGGACCTGCCCAAGGACACCACCGCCCTGCTCGTGGAGTTCCGCGCGCCCGACGAGGCCGGCCGCGCGGCGTACGAGAGCCGCGCGGCCCAGCTGCTGAGCGGGCTCGACCTGGTGGCGCCGGTGGCCTCGGTCAGCAACGCCTTCACCCGGGACGCGCGCACCGTCAACGGCTACTGGAAGGCCCGCAAGGCCTTCGTCACCGCCGTGGGCGGCGCCCGCGCCCCCGGCACCACCCTGATCACCGAGGACTTCGCGGTCCCGCCCTCGCGCCTGGCCGAAGCCTGCGAGGCGCTCCTCGCCCTCCAGGCCCGGCACGGCTTCGACGCAGCCGTCGCCGGGCACGCCGCCCACGGCAACCTGCACTTCCTGCTCGCCTTCGACGCCGCGAACCCGGCCGACGTCGAGCGGTACGCGGCGTTCATGGAGGCGTTCTGCCGGCTCACCGTCGAGCGCTTCGACGGCTCCCTGAAGGCCGAGCACTCCACCGGCCGCAACATGGCGCCGTTCCTGGAACTGGAGTGGGGCCCCCGGGCCACCGAGCTGATGTGGCGCACCAAACGCGTCATCGACCCCGACGGGGTGCTCGCCCCGCGCATCCTCCTCGACCGCGACCCGCGGGCCCACCTGCGGGGCCTGAAGACCATTCCCCGGGTGGAGGCGGTGGCCGACCCGTGCATCGAGTGCGGGTTCTGCGAACCGACCTGTCCCAGCGAGGACCTGACGACCACTCCGCGCCAGCGGATCGTGCTGCGCCGCGAGATGATGCGCCAGCAGCCCGGCTCCCGGGTGCTGGACGGCCTGCTCGGCTCGTACGGCTACGACGCCGTCGACACCTGCGCGGGCGACTCCACCTGCAGGCTCGCCTGCCCCGTCGGCATCGACACCGGCGCGCTGATGAAGGACTTCCGCCACCGCCGGCACAGCGCCCGCGAGGAACGGGCCGCCGCGCTGGCCGCGGAGCGCTTCAGGACGGTGGAGTCCGCCGCCCGGCTGGCCGTGGCCGCCGCCGACCGGCTGCCGGACCGGGTCGGGGACGCGCTGCTCGCGGCGGCCACCGGAGCCGCGCGCAAGGCCCTGAGCCCGGAGCTGGTGCCGCGCTGGCTGCCGCAGATCCCGGGCGCCGCCGCGCGCAAACCGCCCATGACCCGGCGGACGGGCGCGGCGGCCGTGTACTACCCGGCCTGCGTCAACCGGATCTTCGGCGGTCCGGGGGCCCGGTCCGGCCCCTCCCTGCCGGAGGCCGTGGTGGCCGTTTCGCAGCGGGCCGGACAGCCCGTGTGGATCCCCCGGGACGTGACCGGCACCTGCTGCGCGACGATCTGGCACTCCAAGGGCTACGAGGCCGGGAACCGGGTGATGGCCAACCGCATCGTCGAGTCGGCCTGGGGCTGGACCGCGGGCGGGCGGCTGCCGCTGGTCGTCGACGCCTCCTCGTGCACCCTGGGCATCGCGCAGGAGGTGGTCCCCTACCTGACCGAGCAGAACCTCGCCCTGCACAGGGAGCTGCGCATCGTCGACTCGGTCGTCTGGGCTGCCGAGGAGCTGCTGCCGCACCTGGAGATCCGCCGCACGGTGGGCTCCGCCGTCCTGCACCCCACCTGCTCGATGCGGCACTTGGGCGACGAGGCGCAGCTGCGCGCCGTCGCCGAGGCGTGCGCCGACGAGGTGGTGGTCCCGGACGACCTGGGGTGCTGCGCCTTCGCGGGCGACCGGGGCATGCTGCACCCCGAGCTGACGGCCTCGGCGACGGCGCGCGAGGCCGCCGAGGTGACGGCCCGGCACTTCGACGCCCACCTCTCGGCGAACCGGATGTGCGAGGTGGGCATGGACCGGGCGACCGGCCGCTCCTACGCCTCGGTCCTGCTCGAACTGGAGCGCGCCACCCGCCCGTGAGCGCCGGTGTGCGCGACCCTCCTGACCAGGCGCTACGTCATCCGCTCCGGACGCGGTCCGCCCTGCGGCGGGGCTGCGCCGACGGAAAACCGATTGCCCGGCCCCGGCCCGGAAGGCGAACCTTGCACGGTTTGGACCACTCGACCAGTCATGGGGCGTCATGCAGATCAGCGATCTTCCGTATCGGGATCCCGGGGTACCCGACGCCCGTTCCGGCCCCCGCTTCCTGGTGTGGCTGGGCCGGGGCCAGCTGGGCGGACAGTTCAAGAGCCTGTGCTGGGGACTGCTGCACTTCTCCGGAGTCGCCGGGCTCCCGTACACGGTGGGCATGGGCATCGACGCGGTGGTCGACCGCGACTCCACGCGGCTGCTGCTCGTCGGCGGGCTGCTCGCGCTGCTCGGCGTCGCCATCTCGGTCGGCGACGCCATGCTGCACCGCACCGCCGTCACCAACTGGATCACCGCCGCGGCGCGCGTGCAGCAGCTGCTGGCGCGCAAGACCGCCGAGTTGGGCTCCGCGCTGACCCGCCGCGTGGCCGCGGGCGAGGTCGTCGCGGTCTCCACCGGGGACGTGGAGAAGATCGGCTGGTTCGTCGAGGCCGTCTCGCGCTTCCTGGCCGCGCTCTTCTCCGTCGTCCTCGTCTGCGTCGGCCTGCTGTTCTACGCACCCGAGCTGGGCGTGGTCGTGGGGATCGGCGTGCCGCTGGTCGCCCTGGCGGCGCTGCCGCTGCTGCCCCGCGCCACCCAGCGTGCCGACATCCAGCGGGAGAAGGCGGGCAAGGCGACCGAGCTGGCCTCCGACACGGTCGCGGGCCTGCGGGTGCTGCGGGGCATCGGCGGCGAGGAACTGTTCCTCGGCCGCTACCGCGAGGCCTCGCAGGAGGTCCGCGAGGCGGCCGTGCGCAGCGCCCGGATGTGGGCGCTGATCTCCGCGATCCAGGTGCTGCTGCCGGGCGCGCTGATGATCACGGTGGTCTGGTACGGCGCCGGGCTCGTGGCCGACGGGCGCATCGCGGTGGGTGAACTCGTCGCGGCGTTCAGCGCGGTGGCGACGCTGCTCTACCCGCTGCGGCACTTCGAGGAGATCGCCATGGCGTACTCCTTCTCCCGGCCCTCCGCCAAGCGGGCCGCCCGGGTGCTGTCGCTGACCCGTACGGACGCCGCCGAGCGTCCGCCGGCCGCCGCGGCCGAGGCTCCGGCCCCCGGCGGGGACCTGTACGACCCGGAGACCGGGCTGCTGGCCGCCGCGGGCCGGTTCACCGCCGTCGTGTGCGGGGACCCGGACCTGGCGGGACGGCTCGCGGAGCGGCTCGGCGGCCATCCCACGGACACGGCCGCCGACGGGCCCTCGGTGCTCCTCGGCGGGGTCGCGCTGGACGAGCTCGCACTGGACACCTCGCGCACGCTGGTCCTCGTACAGGACAAGGACCCGGTGCTGCTCTCCGGAACCCTGCGCGAGCTGTTCGCCGTCCCGGCCTCCGGGGCGGTCGGGGCCGGTGCCGCACTGGCCGCGGCCCAGTGCGCGGACGTCCTGGACGCACTGCTGCAGTCGGCGCCGGACGGGGTGGAGGACCCGATGGACGCGCGGATCACCGAGCGCGGCCGCTCGCTGTCCGGCGGGCAGCGCCAGCGGCTCGCCCTGGCGCGGTCCCTGGTCACGGACCCGGAGGTGCTGGTCCTGGACGAGCCGACCTCGGCGGTCGACTCGCACACCGAGGCGCGGATCGCGGACGGGATCGCGGCGCTGCGCGCCGGGCGCACCACGGTGGTCCTGGCGTCGTCGCCGCTGCTGCTGGACCGCGCCGACCGGGTCGTCCTCGTCCACGAGGGCACGGTGGCGGCGGCCGGTACGCACCGCGAACTGCTGCACCGCGAACCGCTCTACCGGGCGGTGGTCACCCGTGAGACGGAGGACGAGCAGCGGCTCGACCGCGTGGAACTGGCACAGCTGGAAGCACTCACGGAAATCGAGGAGTCCGCATGATCGGCGTGGCGCCGCCGGATTACGATCCGGCGGCCCCCGAATCGGCCGCGACGCTGCCCGTGGGCACGTCGGTGACCGTACGGGGCTATGTGCGCGGCCTGTTCCGGCGCCACCGGCGGGCCTTCGTGGTGCTCGTGACGGTCAACGCGGTCGCGGTGATCGCCTCCATGGTCGGCCCGTACCTGCTGGGCCGGGTCGTGGACGACCTCGCGTCGGGCGTGCGCGAGCTCCATCTGGGGCAGGTGGCGCTGCTGTTCGCGCTGGCGCTGGCCGTCCAGACCTTCTTCGTCCGGCTGGTCCGGCTGCGCGGGGCGATGCTCGGCGAGGAGATGCTCGCCGACCTGCGCGAGGACTTCCTGGTGCGGTCGGTGGGGCTGCCGCCGGGCGTGCTGGAGCGCGCCGGTACCGGCGACCTGCTGTCACGGATCACCACCGACATCGACCGGCTGGCCAACGCGATGCGCGAGGCCGTGCCCCAGCTGGCGATCGGCGTGGTGTGGGCGGGGCTGCTCTACGGAGCGCTGGCCGTGACCGCGCCGCCGCTGGCGCTGGCCGCGCTGGTGGCGCTCCCGGTGCTGGTGATCGGCTGCCGCTGGTACTTCCGGCGGGCGCCGTCGGCGTACCGCTCGGAGGCGGCCGGCTACGCGGCGGTCGCGGCCGCCCTGACCGAGACGGTGGACGCGGGCCGCACGGTCGAGGCGCACCGCCTCGGGCCGGGCCGGATCGCGCTGTCGGAGCGGCGGATCAAGGAGTGGACGGCGTGGGAGCGGTACACGCTGTTCCTGCGGACGGTGCTGTTCCCGGTCGTCAACGTCACCTACGTGACGATCCTCGGCTCCGTGCTGATGATCGGCGGCTACTGCGTGCTGCGGGGCTGGATGTCGGTGGGGCAGCTGACCACCGGTGCGCTGCTGGCCCAGATGATGGTCGATCCGATCGGCCTGATCCTGCGCTGGTACGACGAGCTGCAGATCGCCCAGGTGTCGCTGGCCCGGCTGGTGGGCGTGCGGGAGATCGAGCCGGACGCCGGGGACCCGGAGGTGGGCCCCGAGGGCCGGGACGTCCGGGCGGACGAGGTCCACTTCGGCTACCGGGAGGGCGTGGACGTACTGCACCGGGTGTCCATGTCCGTGCCGCCGGGCACCCGGATGGCGCTCGTCGGCCCCTCGGGCGCCGGCAAGTCCACGCTGGGCCGGCTGCTCGCGGGCATCTACGCGCCGCGGGCCGGTGAGATCACCCTCGGCGGGGCCCGCCTGTCGCAGATGCCGGCGGAGCGGGTGCGCGAGCACGTGGCGCTGGTCAACCAGGAGCACCACGTGTTCGTGGGCTCGCTGCGGGACAACCTGCGGCTGGCCAGGGCGGGAGCCGGGGACGCGGAGCTGTGGGCGGCGCTGGGCGCGGTGGACGCGGACGGCTGGGCGCGTGCCCTGGAGGCCGGCCTGGACACCGAGGTCGGTTCCGGCGGGACGGCGCTGACCCCGGCGCAGGCGCAGCAGATCGCGCTGGCCCGGCTGGTGCTGGCGGACCCGCACACGCTGGTGCTGGACGAGGCGACCTCGCTGCTGGACCCGCGGGCCGCACGGCACCTGGAGCGGTCGCTGGCCCGGGTGCTGGACGGCCGCACGGTCATCGCGATCGCCCACCGGCTGCACACCGCGCACGACGCGGACGTGATCGCGGTGGTCGAGGGCGGCCGGATCAGCGAGCTCGGCTCGCACGACGAACTGGTCGCGGCCGACGGGGCGTACGCGGCGCTGTGGCGCTCTTGGCACGGGTGACCCGCGCCGTGCGGGGCGGCCGGACCTGCTGGTCCGGCCGCCGGGGTGGACCGCAGGACCGCAGGACTAGGCCGTCTCTTTCGGATCTTGCCGGTTAAGCCCGCGTCGTCCGGTGCCGTGCATCGCCGCGTTGGCGGGGCTCCCTCGTACTGGACGTACTCGGGTGCTCCGCCAACGCGGCGAGGTGCGGTGCCGGGCGGCGCGGGTCAGGCAAGATCCGAAAGAGACGGCCTAGAGGAACCCGAGGGCCGAGGCTCCGCCGTAGCCGCCCAGCAGGATGAACACCGGCATGAGGACCTTGAGCTCCACCCAGCTGCCGGCCCTGAAGCGCATCATCTTCGGCGGGCCGATCGGGTACCAGCGCTTGCCCGCGATCGGCAGGGGCCACAGGACCGGGCAGCCGGAGACGGTCAGGGCGTCGCCGATGTCGTGGACGAGCGCCCCGAGCACGATCGGCAGGCCGAGCCACAGGTACTCCTGGCCCGGCCCGGTGAACAGCCAGCCCGCGCCGTTGCCGGGCTGGTCGAGCACGCCGGCCAGGATCCACGCGCTGGTGGCGCCGAGCAGCCAGACCAGGACGTCGCTGGACATCCGGGCGGCCCGCCAGAGCAGGCCTTCCACCGCGAGCACCAGATGGACGAAGAGCAGCGCGAGCACGCCCCAGCGGTCGGCGGTCACGGCGAGCGCGGAGGCGCCGGCGCCGATCAGGACGGCCCAGAGCCAGGTGTGGGTGAGGGTGCGGTGGCCCCCGGTCCGGCGGGCGTCCCTGGGCGAGCGGGTGGCCTTGTAGACGGCGTAGGAGATCTTGTCGACCACCTCGCACAGCCCTCGGGACAGGGGCCCGAAGGCGCGCGAGATCGTCGCCGACTTGTGGTCGAGGTCGGGGGCGAGGGCCGCCCCGGCGCAGATCAGGGCGCCGACCACGAGCACCGGCCACGGCATGGGATGCCCGGCCGCCGCGGTCGCCGCGCCCACCCCCAGCCAGGCCGCTGCCCCCGAGAGTGAATGCGCCGGACCCATCATGGTCGTTCCCCGCCCCGGTGGTGTGGTGTGTGATCTCGTACTCGGGCCCCGTCGACGGTTTCGCTCGGGCCGTTTCGACGGCACAGCGTACCGTCGATGATCTTCCTCCCGTCCGCCGGTTCCCTCATCCGGGGGGAAGCCAGGCAAGATGGGGGGCGTGACCCTCATTGATCAGCTCCCGCCGAACGCCGACCCCGATGCCCTCTTCGAGGCTTTCTCCTCGTGGGCGGAGGGCCAGGGCATCACCCTGTACCCGGCTCAGGAGGAGGCGCTGATCGAGGTCGTCTCCGGGGCGAACGTGATCCTGTCCACCCCGACCGGCTCCGGCAAGAGCCTGGTCGCGGCGGGCGCGCACTTCACCGCCCTGGCACAGGACAAGGTCACCTTCTACACCGCCCCGATCAAGGCCCTGGTGTCGGAGAAGTTCTTCGACCTGTGCAAGCTCTTCGGCACCGAGAACGTCGGCATGCTGACCGGCGACGCCTCCGTGAACGCCGACGCACCGGTGATCTGCTGCACCGCCGAGGTACTGGCCTCCATCGCCCTGCGCGACGGCAAGCACGCCGACATCGGCCAGGTCGTGATGGACGAGTTCCACTTCTATGCCGAGCCGGACCGCGGCTGGGCCTGGCAGATCCCGCTGCTGGAGCTGCCGCAGGCCCAGTTCATCCTGATGTCGGCGACCCTCGGCGACATGAAGCGGTTCGAGGAGGACCTGACCCGCCGCACCGGCCGGCCCACCTCCGTGGTCCGCTCCGCGACGCGGCCCGTCCCGCTGTCGTACGAGTACGTGACCACCCCGATCACCGACACGATCACCGAGCTGCTGGAGACCCGGCAGGCCCCGGTGTACATCGTGCACTTCACGCAGGCCCAGGCGGTCGAGCGGGCGCAGTCGCTCATGAGCATCAACATGTGCACCCGCGAGGAGAAGGACAAGATCCAGGACCTGATCGGCAACTTCCGCTTCACCACCAAGTTCGGCCAGAACCTCTCCCGCTACGTCCGCCACGGCATCGGCGTGCACCACGCGGGCATGCTGCCCAAATACCGGCGCCTGGTCGAAAAGCTGGCCCAGGCCGGCCTGCTGAAGGTGATCTGCGGAACCGACACCCTCGGCGTCGGGGTCAACGTCCCGATCCGCACGGTGCTGTTCACCGCTCTCACCAAGTACGACGGCAACCGGGTGCGCACGCTGCGCGCCCGCGAGTTCCACCAGATCGCCGGCCGCGCCGGCCGGGCCGGCTTCGACACGGCGGGCTATGTCGTCGCCCAGGCGCCCGAGCACGTCATCGAGAACGAGAAGGCGCTCGCCAAGGCGGGCGACGACCCGAAGAAGCGCCGCAAGGTGGTGCGCAAGAAGGCTCCCGAGGGCTTCGTAGCCTGGTCGGACACCACCTTCGAGAAGCTCATCGCCGCCGACCCGGAGGCGCTGACCTCGCGCTTCAAGGTCACCAACATCATGCTGCTGTCGGTCATCGCCCGGCCGGGCGATGCCTTCCAGGCGATGCGCCACCTCCTCGAGGACAACCACGAACCGCGCAAGGCGCAGCTGCGGCACATCCGCCGGGCCATCGCGATCTACCGTTCGCTGCTGGACGGCGGCGTGGTCGAGAAGCTCGACACCCCGGACGCCGAGGGCCGCACCATCCGGCTCACCGTCGACCTCCAGCAGGACTTCGCGCTCAACCAGCCGCTGTCCACCTTCGCGCTGGCCTCCTTCGACCTGCTGGACCCGGAGTCCCCTTCCTACGCGCTGGACATGGTCTCCGTCGTGGAGTCCACGCTGGACGACCCGCGCCAGATCCTGGCCGCCCAGCAGAACAAGGAGCGCGGCATCCAGGTCGGCCAGATGAAGGCCGACGGGATCGAGTACGAGGAGCGGATGGAGCGGCTCCAGGACGTCACCTATCCCAAGCCGCTCGAAGAGCTCCTGTTCCACGCCTACGACGTGTACGCCAAGAGCCACCCCTGGGTGCGCGACCACCCGGTCTCCCCCAAGTCGATCATCCGCGACATGTACGAACGCGCGATGACCTTCACCGAGTTCACCTCCTTCTACGAGCTGGCCCGCACCGAGGGCATCGTGCTGCGCTACCTGGCGAGCGCGTTCAAGGCCCTCGACCACACCATCCCCGACGACCTCAAGTCCGAGGACCTCCAGGACCTGATCGAATGGCTCGGCGAGCTGGTCCGCCAGGTCGACTCCAGCCTGCTCGACGAATGGGAGCAGCTGGCGAACCCGGAGGTGGAGACGGCGGAGCAGGCCCAGGAGAAGGCCGACCAGGTCAAGCCGGTCACGGCGAACGCGCGCGCCTTCCGCGTCCTGGTCCGCAACGCGATGTTCCGCCGGGTGGAGCTGGCCGCCCTCGACCACGTCAACGTGCTGGGCGAGCTGGACGCCGAGTCCGGCTGGGACGCGGACGCCTGGGGCGAGGCCCTGGACGGCTACTGGGACGAGTACGACGACCTCGGCACCGGCCCTGACGCCCGCGGCCCGAAGCTGCTCCAGATCGAGGAGGACCCGGTGCACGGCCTGTGGCGCGTCCGCCAGACCTTCGCCGACCCGAACGGGGACCATGGCTGGGGCATCAGCGCCGAGGTCGACCTCGCTGCCTCCGACGAGGAGGGCCGGGCCGTCATCCGGGTCACCTCGGTCGGCGAGCTCGGGGCGCTCTGAGCACACCGCCCACCCCCGGCGACCCGCCGGCTCCCGCTTCCCGCCGGCTCCGCCCGGACCTGACAGTGGAGAACCTCTGATGACGAACCCCGCCGAGAGACTCGTCGACCTGCTCGATCTGGAGCAGATCGAGGTCAACATCTTCCGCGGCGCCAGCCCGCAGGAGTCCCTCCAGCGCGTCTTCGGCGGCCAGGTCGCCGGCCAGGCCCTGGTCGCCGCGGGCCGCACCGTGGAGAGCGACCGCCCCGTCCACTCGCTGCACGCGTACTTCCTGCGCCCCGGCATCCCCGGGGTGCCGATCGTGTACCAGGTGGAACGGGTGCGCGACGGGCGGTCCTTCACCACGCGCCGCGTCACCGCGGTCCAGCAAGGCAAGACGATCTTCAATCTCACCGCCTCCTTCCACCATCCGGAGGAGGGCAGCATCGAGCACCAGCTGCCCCCTCACCACGTCCCCCATCCGGACACGCTCCCCAAGGTCGCGGACGAGATCCGCGAGCACCTCGGCGCCCTGCCGGAGTCGCTGGAGCGGATGGCCCGCCGCCAGCCCTTCGACATCCGCTATGTGAACCGGCTCCGCTGGACTCCCGAGGAGCTCAAGGACGCCGATCCCCGCAGCGCGGTGTGGATGCGGGCGGTCGGCCCGCTGGGCGACGACCCGCTCGTGCACACCTGCGCCCTCACCTACGCCAGTGACATGACCCTCCTCGATGCCGTGCGCATCCCGGTGGAGCCCCTGTGGGGGATGCGCGGGTTCGACATGGCCAGCCTCGACCACGCCATGTGGTTCCACCGGCCGTTCCGGGCGGACGAGTGGTTCCTGTACGACCAGGAGTCCCCCATCGCGCACGGCGGCCGGGGCCTGGCCCGGGGCCGCATCTACGACCTGGAGGGCAGGCTGCTGGTCTCCGTGGTCCAGGAGGGCCTCTTCCGCCCGTACCCCGCCCAGCCGCCCCGGCCGGCGCGCTAGCCGGCCAAGTCCCCGCCTCCCCGCCCTCCACGAACGAGGAACCGAACCCGCCCATGCCCACCCCGGCCCTCCCCTGTCCCTGCGGGCTGCCCGCCGCCTACCCGGAGTGCTGCGGCCGCTTCCACTCCGGCGCCCAGCAGGCACCCACCGCCGAGCGCCTGATGCGCTCCCGGTTCAGCGCCTTCGCCGTCGGCGACACCGCCTACCTGCTGCGCTCCTGGCACTCCACGACCCGCCCGGCCCGGCTCGACCTGGATCCCGGGCAGCGCTGGGAGCGCCTGGAGATCCTCGCCACCGAGCGCGGCGGGATGTTCGAGACGGAGGGCGCGGTGGAGTTCCGGGCGCACTACCGCGAGGGCGGGCACTCGGGCTCGCTGCACGAGCACAGCGCCTTCTCCCGCGAGGGCGGGGCCTGGGTCTACGTGGGCCCGCTGTCCCCCGTCGACTTCGACTGACCGCGCGCTCCGGTCAGGGCGAAGTCCAGGCTGGTGCGGTACCAGTGGATCTCCTCCGGCGGCTCGGCCTTCAGCAGCCGCAGCGCCACGGCCGCGGCCGCCGGCGCCTGCGGGTGCCCGTACGGCGGGGGCGGGGCGAGGGCGGCCAGCACGATCCGCTCCGCCGGCTCGGGCACGGCCCGCAGCAGCTCTTCCTCCGGGAGTACGGATGCCAGGACCGCGGCCCGCTCCCAGGGGTCGGCGGTCCGTCTCAGCAGCAGCCCGACATGCCGGCCGCGCCACTTCCTGGGACGCAGGTCCCCCCTGGCCTCCAGCAGTTTCCGGTCGGCCGGCGGCGCGGCCCCGCGCAGCCGCGCCGGCTCCCGCGCCGCGAACTCCCGCAGCTCCGCGGCCAGGTAGAGCCACACCACCGCCCGGTACCGGTTGATCCGGTAGCCGACGGGGGTCAGGTGCCCGCAGCGGGCGAGCCGGGTGAACCGGCTCGGTCCGACCCCCAGCACCCCGGCCGCCGCCTCCGCGCCGGCCACGGTCGCCACCCGTTCGCGCAGCGCCTGCGGCCCGTCCTCGCCCGGCCGGGCTTCGGCGGCCCGGACCCGGTCCAGCTCGGCCCGCGGGTAGCGGGCGGCCCGGCCGGGCGCCGACGGCCCGGCCCGTACGATCCCCAGCTGGACGGCCCGGGCGAACTCCCCCCGGGTCAGCCCCAGTTCCCCGGCGGCCTGCGCCCCGCCCACCAGCACCTCGCCCGGCAGGCCCGCGCGCACTTCACCCGGGGCATCGGCACGGGCATCGGCACGCGGACCGCCTCGGCCGGCGGCCGGGACGTCCTCCCGGAGCGCGGCCCCCAGCTGCGTCGCCATCGCCATCGCCATCGCCATTGCAGTCGCAGCCGCCGTTGCCGGCGCCGTCGTCTTCGTCATTGTCGTCATCATCACGGTCTCCCCACGAGCGTCGATTACTCTGTGTGAAGACCGTAACTCAGAGCGACGACATCGCGAGAGCCCTGTGGACAACCTCCGGCCCCGCCGCACTCACCCGCCGGTGACCCGCCGCTCCGCCACCCCCAGGTGCTCACCCACCCGGTTGACCAGCAGCGTCATCTCGTACGCGACCTGCCCGATGTCCGACTCCGCCGCGCTCAGCACGCACAGGGAGCTGCCCGCGCCCGCGGCCATGACGAAGAGCACCCCCTCGTCGTACTCGACCATCGTCTGGCGGACCTCCCCGGCCCGGAAGTGCCGCCCCGACCCCTTGGCCAGGCTCTGCAGGCCGGCCGCGACGGCCGCCAGGTGCTCCGCGTCCTCCCGCGCCAGCCCGGCGCTCGCGCCCGTGACCAGGCCGTCGTTGGACAGCACCACCGCATGCCGCACCTGCTGGACCCTGCGCGTCAGATCGTCCAGCAGCCAGTCGAGCTGCTTGTCCAGTGCCATACCGAGCCCCTCCCCGTCGACGCGCCCACCGGCCGCGCCGCGCCCCGCCTAGTCGTCCCGCAAGCCTTCCCCACCAGTGCCTTTCCGGCAAGGAGGATGTCCTCATGGCGAAGAAGATGACTCAAGAGGAATGGCGGGCGTTCGTCTCCCACTCCACCCGCACCGGAAAGCTCTCCACCGTCCGCGAGGACGGCAGTCCCCACATCGCCCCGATCTGGTTCGTACTCGACGGCGACTCCTTCGTGTTCAACACCGGCAAGGACACGGTGAAGGGACGCAACCTGGCCCGCGACGGCCGGGTCGCGCTGTGCGTCGACGACGACCGTCCGCCGTTCTCCTACGTCGTGCTCCAGGGCCGCGCCGAGATCAGCGAGCACGCCGACGACCCGGACGAGATCCTCCACTGGGCGACCCGGATCGGCGCCCGGTACATGGGCGAGGAGCGTGCGGAGGCCTTCGGCCGCCGCAATGCCGTCCCGAGCGAACTCCTGGTCCGCGTCCCCGTCGACAAGGTGATCGCCCTCGCCGGGATCGCGGACTGACCCTCGCCGGCCCTCCCGCCCGGGCAGCGGCCGGTTCACACCGAATCGGCTTGCGGCTCCACCGAGTCGAGCAGCCGGGCGGTGTGCACCCGCCCGGCGTACTCGACGAGCCTGATCAGCACTTCCTTCCCCGAGTCCTTGTCCCGCGCGTCGCACAGCACCACCGGCGTCCCCTGGTCCAGGTCCAGTGCCCGCGACACGTCGTGCGCGCCGTAACGCCGGGCGTCGGTGAAGCAGTTGACGGCCACCACGAACGGAATACGGCGGTGCTCGAAGTAGTCCACCGCCGGGAAGCAGTCCTCCAGCCGCCGCGTGTCCGCGAGCACCACCGCGCCCAGCGCCCCCTGGGACAGCTCGTCCCACAGGAACCAGAACCGGTCCTGGCCCGGTGTGCCGAACAGGTAGAGCGACAGCCCGGAGCGGATCGTGATCCGGCCGAAGTCCATGGCCACGGTCGTGGTCCTCTTCTGGTCCACCCCGCCCGTGTCGTCGACGAGTTCGCCCGCCTCGCTCAGCAGCTCCTCGGTCCGCAACGGCCTGATCTCGCTCACCGCGCCGACCAGCGTGGTCTTGCCGACCCCGAAGCCGCCGGCCACCAGGATCTTCAGCGCGAGCGCCGCCAGTTCGGTGTCGTCCCCGGGACCGGGATCCGCCGGTCCGTCGTCATGCAGTCCCATCACAGCGCTCGCAATCCCTCGATGACTTCCCGCAGAATCCGCTCGTCCGGCAGTTGTGCGGGCGGTACCGGCCTGCTGACCTTGACGTGCCCGCCCTCCAGCAGGTCGCCGAGCAGCACCCGGACCACCCCCACGGGCAGGTCGGCGTCGGCAGCGAGCTCCGCCACCGACTGGGTCTCGGACCGGCAAAGACCGAGCAGGGCCCGGTGTTCCGGGCCGAGCAGCGACTCGGCAGCCGCGTCGGTGCCCTCCGGATCCACGACGACCAGGGCGATCAGGTCGAAGCGGACCCCGTGGGGCCCCGGCTTCGTACGCCCGCCGGTCATCGCGTACGGACGGACGAGCGGGCCCGCGTCGGCGTCGTACCACTGGCCGTTCATGTGCCGGACCGCCGCCCTCAGCCGGCGGCCGGCGGCCGCGCCGCGAACCGGGGCGGGGTGTACAGGTGCTCGCCGACCCGCTTCACCAGGCGGGCCATCTCATAGGCGATCAGCCCGATGTCGGCCCCGGCGCCGCTGAGCACGGCCAGGCATGATCCGTCCCCGGCGGCCGCGACGAAGAGGAAGCCCTCGTCCATCTCGACCATCGTCTGGCGCACGCCCCCGGCGTGGAAATGCCGGCCCGCGCCCTTGGCCAGGCTGTGGAAGCCGGAGGCCACGGCGGCCAGGTGCTCGGCGTCCTCCCGGCTGAGCCCGCTGGAGGCGCCCACCGGCAGGCCGTCGTTGGAGAGGACCACGGTGTGCCGCACCTCCCGGACCCGGACCACCATGTCGTCCAGCAGCCAGTCCAGTTCGCCCGACCTGCGGACGCCCCCGTCGAGTCCGATTCTCTGGTGTTCGATCATCACACTTCTCCTTTGCTGCCTGCGCTGCCTTCACGGCGTTCACGGCGTTCACGGCCCTCGCGACCTTCACGGCCCCCGCGGCCCGCGTGCGGGGAGTTCTCCTGGGCGCCGCGGACCCAGCCGTCCCGGTAGGCGGCCATCCGGTCCCGGGCCTGCTCCGGGCTGCGCCCCGGCGGATCCGCGGCGAGGGGCGCGCCCGCCGGGGCCTTGGGGGCGGGGGTCTCGCGCAGCTGCGGCACCAGGCTGGCCTGGCGGACCCGGCGCGGCAGTTCCGTCACCGAGGCGGAGGGGGGTGCGGCGGGCTGCGGCGCGCCCGTGAGCGCCCCGCCCGCGGTGCGCGGCCGCAGTGCGGCCACCGGGGCGGGCCGGGGCTCCGGCCGGCCGGGGGCGTCCGGCAGGCCGGCGGTCGGGCCCGGGTCGCCGAGCCCGCGCGCGTCCTCGCGTACGACGCTCATCGCGGGCGGCTGCTGCGCCCTCTCGGCCGCCTGCGGTGCCTGCGCCGGGACCGCTGCGGCCGGCGGTACGGGCGCCGATGCGGCGGCCCGTGCTTCGGCGGCGGCCCCGGCCCGGGGCTGCTGCTCCGGGGAGCCGGCCGGGAGCGCGCTCTGGAGCATGGAGTTCGGCAGCAGCACCACGGCGGTGGTGCCCCCGTAGGGCGAGGTCCGCAGGTGGACCTTCACCCCGTGCCGGGACGAGAGGCGGCTGACGACGAAGAGCCCGAGCCGGTCGCTGTCGAAGAGGTCGAGCGCCTCGGACTGCTCGATGCGGCGGTTGGCGTCGCTGAGGGTCTCGCGGCCCATGCCGAGGCCGCGGTCCTCGACCTCCAGGACGTACCCTGCGCCGACCGGCTCGCCGCTGACGCGGACCTTGGTGTGCGGCGGGGAGAACTGGGCGGCGTTCTCGATGAGTTCGGCCAGCAGGTGGGTGAGGTCGGCGACGGCTCCCCCGACCACGGCGGCCTCGGCGAGCTGGCGCACCTCCACGCGGGGGTAGTCCTCGATCTCGGAGACGGCGGCGCGCACGACGTTGGTGAGCGGGACCGGCATCCGCCAGGCGCGGCCGGGGGCGGCACCCGAAAGGATGATCAGGCTCTCCGCGTGCCGGCGCATCCGGGTGGTGAGGTGGTCGAGGCGGAAGAGGTCGCCGAGCTCGTTCGGGTCGTCCGCGCGGCGTTCCATCGAGTCGAGCAGGGTGAGCTGTTTGTGCACGAGGACCTGGCTGCGGCGGGCGAGGTTGACGAACACCCCGGAGACCCCGCTGGCCAGCTCCGCCCGTTCGACCGCGGCGCTGAGCGCGGCCCGGTGCACGGTGCCGAGCGCCTCGCCGACCTGCGCGATCTCGTCGTCGGCGGGCGGCCCGGCCGGGGTCTCGGCGGCGACGTCGATCTCGTCGGCCCGGCCCGCTCTGAGCCGCTCCATGGCGTAGGGGAGTTTGCGGTGGGCGATCTCCAGCGCCGTGTTGCGCAGCGAGACCAGCTCCACCACGAGGACCCGGCCGATGCGGACGGAGATCACCAGCGAGGCGGCGACGGCGGCCAGGCCCAGCAGCACGGCGGCTCCGGCCGGGCTGAGCGCGCCTTCGGCGAACGGGTCGCTCCGGTCGGCGGCCGCGGCGTGCGCGGCTCCCTCGATCTCGCGCATCGAGGCGGCGATGCCGGTGTGGGCCGCCTCCCATCCGGCGGGCACCCCCCGCACCTCCTTGGCCGCGCCGGCGGCCAGCGCCCGGTCCTCGGCCGCGGTGAGGTCGGCGTAGGCGGCGCTCTTGGCGACGGACTGCCAGGCGGCCTGCTGTGCGGGTGGCAGGTCGCGGGCCGTGGCGGCGGTGAGGGCGCGGCGGGTCTCGACGGTGCCGGTCAGCTGCCGAAGCGTTTCCGCGCTGCGCGGGCCCGGTACGGCGAGCAGCGCGTCCTCCCGGGAGAGGAGCTCTCCGGCCCGGGCGAATTCCAGCAGGACCCGGGAGGCGGGGCCGAGTTCGGCGTCCTCCCCTCCGGTCAGGGCGCCGCCCACGGCGAGGGCCGAGTCGACCACGCGGGTGTAGATCTCGTAGGCGGCTTCGGGTGTGGCGCGCCGCCCGGTGACGTCCTTGCGGGCGGATTCCAGCGCTTCGGCCTCGGTGACGAAGGCCCCGAGGCGGACCACGATGTCCGAGCCGTAGTCACCGGAGTCGGCCGCGGTGTTGCGGTCTCCGAGGCGCAGCCGCCGGACGGCGTCGTCGGTGCGCCGGGCCTGCTGGTCCAGGGCGGCCGGGTCGGCGGCGGGGTCGGCGAGGAGCCGGACGGCGGCCCGCCGTTCGGCCTGGAGCTCGGTGACGGCGGCGGCGACGGGGGTGCGTATCTCGGCGTCGACCTGATGGACGCGGGTGAGCCTGGCGATGTCCTGGGCGGTGCTGACGGTGGCGAAGGCCCAGAGGGCGAGCAGCGAGACGACGGGGACCATCAGCAGCGAGACGATCTTCGCGCGGACGGTGGCGGGGCGCAGCCGCAGCCGCGGGCCCCGGTCGTGCGGTGGCGGGGCTGCCGGGGCGGGCTGGTGGGGCACCTGGTCGGGGTGTTCGTCGGCCGGCGGCCCGGCGTGGGCGCGGCGGCCCGTTCCCGCGCCGTGGCCGTGGCCGCCCGCCGGCGCGGGGAGCCGCGGCGCCGCTGCTTCCGGTTGTCTGCGGGATGTGCGCATGGGCTCCTCGTTCCGGGGCGGTACCGACAGGTGCGGGTGGTTCGGCGAGCGGGGCGGGGCGGTGTGGTGCGGGTGCTGGTGCGGGTGCGGGTCGTCCGGCGTGCGTGCGGTGCTGGTGCGGCGGGTGGCGGTGCGGTGGGTGCTGGTGCGGCGGGTGCTGGTGCGGCGGGTGCTGGTGCGGCGGGTGCTGGTGCGGCGGGTGCTGGTGCGGCGGGTGCTGGTGCGGCGGAGTGCTGGTGCGTACGGGCGTCCGTCGGCGGAGTGCGTTCAGTGGGCGGCCGCCGCCCGCTCCCCCAGGCGCCGCACGGAGTCGGAGGCGGCTCGCTCGTCGGCGGTCGGCGACAGCGCGACGAAGGCTGCGGTGATGAACAGGTACGAGCCCAGCCCGACGGCGAGCGGGAAGATGAACTGCATGGCCGTGGCGCCGGGCAGGGCGGCGTCCGACGGGGTGACGCTGACGGCCACGGCCGTCATGCCGGTGTAGTGCATGCTGCTGACGGCGGCGCCCATGACGAGCGAGGCGACGGCCACGGCCACCGGCGACTTGATGTTGAGCGCGGCCCACAGGGCCGCCGTGGCCGCGGCGACGGCGATGGCGACGGAGAGCCCGACGGTGAGCGGGTCGTAGCTGACGCGGCCGTGCAGGCGCAGGGCCGCCATGCCCAGGTAGTGCATGCTGGCGACGCCGAGCCCGGTGGTGAGGCCGCCCAGGATCAGGGCCCGGCCGCGCTCCTTGCCGTAGCCGACGGCGAACACCCCGGCGCCGACCACCAGCATGGCGACGACCAGGCTGAGGATGGTGAGCGGCACGTTGTAGTGGATCTCGGTGCCGATGACGTCGAAGCCGAGCATCGCGACGAAGTGCATCGTCCAGATGCCGGTGCCGATCGCGGAGGCGGCGGTGAGCAGCCAGTTGCGCCGGGAGGCGCCCGTCGCGGCGAGCGCGCGGACGGTGCAGCGCAGCCCGAGGGCGGCGCCGATGGATGCCATCACGTATGACAGCACGGGTGTCAGCCAGCCGTAGGCGGCGTGGTCCAGATGTCCCAGGTGTCCCATGGCCACCGGACGCTAGTCCGGGTGAGGGCGCGAACAGGGGGCGCATTTCGAAAGCCGCTGTAACTGCTGGAATATGACAGAGATACGTTCATCTCCGATCACACCGCGTACCACCTTGCACACGGTCCGCAGGCCCCTGCGCGCCCGCCGTTGGGGGATCATGGGCGTATGAGCGAAGACCACACACACGTGCAGGAGTTCTTCGGAGCGCGCGCCGCCGACTGGGACCGCAAATTCCCAGATGACGCGCCCGCCTTCGCGACCGCCGTCGCCGAGTTCGGACTGCGGCCCGGGGACCGCGTGCTCGACGCGGGCTGCGGCACCGGGCGGGCCATGACCCCGCTGCGCGCCGCCGTCGGAACCTCCGGAACCGTCCTCGGGGCCGACCTCACCCCGCAGATGCTGGCCGCCGCGCAGCGGGCGGGGCGCGGGGCACAGGGCGCGCTGCTGCTCGCGGACGTGGCCCGGCTGCCGCTGCGCGACGGGGCGCTGGACGCGGTCTTCGCCGCCGGACTGGTCGCGCACCTGCCCGACCCGGACGCGAACCTGCGCGAACTCGCCCGGGTGGTCCGCCCCGGCGGCCGGCTCGCGCTGTTCCACCCGATCGGGCGGGCGGCCCTCGCCGCGCGCCAGGGCCGCGAACTGACCCCGCAGGACCTGCGGGCCGAGCACAACCTCGGCCCGCTGCTGGCCCGTTCGGGCTGGGAGATGACCTCGTACGCCGACGAGGACGCCCGCTTCCTGGCGCTCGCCGTGCGCCACGGCTGACACGTTCCCCGTACGTCGGCCCCTCGCCCGGGATCCGCGGACGTGCCCGGATCACGCCGGAGGCTGAGCCTCGGCTCCGGCGGGCCGGCGGGGATGCGGAACGGGGCAGCCGCCCGAACCGGGCACGGGAAACGTGCCGAGCCCGCCCACGTCATAGCCGCCGGGGTAGCTCTTGATCTCCGGGTTCTGCCGGCCGTAGTGCGGGCCCTTGCGCGGGGGCAGCAGCCGTACCGCGCGGCCGCGCAGCCGCAGGGCGCCCCGGACCAGCCGCCGCACCTGGGGGTGCGGGCGGGGGAAGCGGAAGGCGTCCAGCAGCGGCTCGTCCATGAGGGCGAGGCTCGCCCCGCGGACCGCGGGGGCGAGCGGGGCCGGGTACCAGGAGGCCATCAGGTCGAGCGTGGAGTCCGCGACCTTGCGGGCCCCCTCGTCCCAGCCGAACCGGGCCTCCTCGTAGGCGTCGAGGGTGGACTCGAACTCCTCGAAGGAGCCGGGAATGTCCGTGATGCCCAGACGGCCGCCCAGGGCGGCGTAGTAGTGCGCGGAGGCCCGGCGCTCGTGGTGGGTCAGCGGACGCCAGCCGTACGCGTCCAGCCAGCGCGCAGGAACCACCACGAACGTGCACAGGACGTAGCGCATGTCCTCGTTGGAGATGTCGTAGCTGCGGTGCATCTGGTTGACGCGGCGGATCGCGGTGCGCCCGGCGTCGCTCTCGAAACCGTGCTCCACGATGGCGTCGAGGAGCAGCGCGGTGTCGTCGTAGCGCCTCTGGGTGCGGTCCGTGAACTCGGCGGTCTCGGCCAGCAGGCCGCCGATGGAGGGGACGGCGAAGGTGCGGAACAGGGCGAGCTCCAGGGCCCGGCCGAGGTCCCAGGGGAACTCGTAGGTGGCGGTGAGCCGGTAGATGGCGAGGAAGTCCTTGTCGGGATCGAGACGGAGGATCTCCCTCAGCCGGTCGTAACGCTGCACCGGATGTCCCTTTCTGTGGCGGGCCGCCAACTCTACGTGCAGGTAGCGGCCTTGGAAATCATCGGCCGCAGGCCCTCGACGGGCGGGTTACCCGCTGGTTAAGGTGCGCCGACGAGAGAGCTACCGGGAGGCCAGGTGTCCGACGACGAGGGTGGCGGCTCGCTGTACGTGCTGACCGCCGTGCTGCTGACCCCCGCGCAGTTCCCCAGCATCCTGGGCGACGACTTCCCCGAGGCCTGCTCCCTGCTGGGCGTGGCGCCGAACCGGGAGGGGTACGGGCTGGTGCTCGGCCAGGACGAGGAGGGCGCGCGCTGGACGGTGGTGGTGGACGACGTCTCGCTCGTGGCCGCGGCCATCGCCTCCTGGGACTGCGGGATGGACTACGACCTGTCCCCCGACGAGCGGTCGATCGTGGTCTCCCTCGCGGGCTGGCCGCTGGAGCTGTCGGTGGCGGCCTCCGGGATCCCGGAGCCGCACGATCCGGAACAAGGTGCGGACGGCACGGGCCGGGTGCCGCTGGCGCCGCCCTCGGCGCAGACCTGGGGGCCCGTGCAGCGACGGATGGCCGCGGACCAGATCGCCCGGCAGTGGGACGACTGGAGCGGGCGCGAGGCGCTGGACGGCGGGGCCGCGGCCGCCGCGCATCCGGGGCTCGCGCGGGCTCTGGAGGAGGCCCGGGCCTACACGCTGGCACCGCCGCCGCCGGGGCGGGTGCGCTCCTCCTTCGCAGGGGAGGAGGCCCGGACCCTGCGGGCGGACGGTCCCGGCTGGTCGCTGGTGGCCCGCACCGGCGACGCCGCCTTCGTCCTGCTCGACGAGGAGGCCGGCGGGGTGCTCGCGGTTCCGCGCGACGGGGAGGGCGAGCTGCCGGAGCTGCTGGCGGCGCTGGACCGCGTCGCCGTGCGCCCGGCGTGAACACGTACGGGACGGCGGAGGGGAGCGGGGCGGCGGTGACGGTGGAATGCGAGCCGGTGGGCGTGGTCGTGGGGGGCCGCGCGGAGGTGGCCGACGACGACTGGGGGCGCGAGACGGCGGTGATCCGCCTGGACGGCGGCCGGTTCGGCCCGGAAGCGCTGTACGGGCTGGAGGACTTCTCGCACGTCGAGGTCGTCTACCACTTCGACCGGGTGCCGGCGGAGGAGGTCGAGTCGGGCGCGCGCCGCCCCCGGGGGAACCCGGACTGGCCGCTGGTCGGCATCTTCGCCCAGCGCGGCAAGAACCGGCCGAACCGGCTCGGTGTCTCACGGTGCCGGGTGCTGAAGGTGGACGGCCTCGATGTCCACGTGGCGGGCCTCGACGCGGTGGACGGCACCCCCGTGCTCGATCTGAAGCCGTACATGGCCGAGTTCGGCCCGCGCGGCGAGCTGCGGCAGCCGCAGTGGGCGACGGCCCTGATGCGCGACTACTACTGAGCGGCCCACCGGGCGCCGAGCGCCCCGATGGCCGAAAGGCGTAGGGCCGAGGCGGGAATTGGCTCTGGATCCCCTCCGCACAGAATGGTCGAATCAGTGACGTAACGCGACACATGGGGCGCACACGTCGCCCTTCGACTCGTTCTCGCGATGGAGGGCATCCGTGAATTCCCTGGCGTTCCTGGACTTGCACCGGGAGCTCTCCCCGGAGATCGACGCGGCGGTGGCGGCTTCGCTGGAGCGGCTCGGCCCGCCGTCGGCCACGGCCCGGACCGCCGTCGCCACGCTGCTGGAGCAGCGCGGACTGAAACATCCTCTCTCGGTGCTGCCTCTGCTCGTGCACGCCGTCGAGACGGGCTTACCCGGCCCGGCCGTGCCGATTTCCGCCGTGCACGTGCTCTGGTGGACCTCCGCCTGCTACGTCGACGATCTGGCCGACGCGGACGGGGCGGCGACCGCGGCCGGGCTGACCGAGAGCGCGGCGCTCGTCGCGTCGGTCATCGCGGGGAACGTGCGTCCCGTCCAGATCATCCGGGTCGCAGCGGATTCCGGAGTCCGTGCGCGACGAACTGCTCACCGAGATCGTGAACAGCTGGGTCGTGGCCGCCGACGGCCAGCTCGAGGACATCCGCGCAGCCGCGGCCGACGCCACGCGCGGTTCGGTGATCGAGACCTACCGCGGCAAGTCCGGCGCACCGTTCGGCATGATCACCGCGATGGCCGCGATCCTCTCGGGCACGGAACGCGCGAGGGTGGGGCTGTGGCGGGAGTTCGGCTACGTCTTCGGCATCCTCTGGCAGCTGTTCAACGACCAGGAGGACATCTTCTCCGGGCGCGACGAGGACCTGCGCAACGGCACGGTGACCTACCTGCTCGCCTGCGCCCTCGAGGACGCGGCGACCGGATCCCGCCGCCACCTGCTGGACCTGTGCGCCGCCGGGCGGCGTTCCGCGCACGCGCGAGCGGAACTCGCGCGCCTGCTGCGGGCGCCCGGCCTCCTGGCCCGGTACCGCGCGGACATCGACGGCTACCGCGCCGAGGCGCACCGCATCCTGGGCGTACTGGGGGGAGACGAGGCCCATCTGCCGGTACTCCGGCAGCTCGTGGACCACGCGGCGCGGATGCCGCTCCCGTCCGACCCGGGGGTGGAACCGGGACCGGCCCCCACCCCGGGCTTGGACCTCGGCGTGGCCTGAGCACACCGAGGTGCGCCCAGGGGCTCTGCCGGCGGGGCGGCCGGGCCCGGCGGGGCAGCGCCGCCCACCCCGATGGCCGTCAGCGGCCGATCTGTTTCCTGGACACGCCCCGCAGGCGGCGGCGCTGAGAGGGGTCCAGCAGGAGATAGGCGGCCGCGGGCACACCGATCAGGACCAGCAGCCCGGCCCAGAACCCGACCGCCCAGAACAACACGATGGCTGCCGCGACCCCGGCAACCGCCACCTTTCCGCTCGTGGACATCTGCGGACACCTCCACCCGTCGTCGGCCGTCGTCGGCCACTACCCCCTCAACGCGCCACCGCGACCCCGCGTTCCCGGCTGCCTCCACCGGCCGGTCGGCCCGCAAAGTGACCCGGGTCACGGCCCGGCCGGAGCTTTCCCGCCCTGCCGGTGGGGTAGCCTCGGCCGCCAGAATCCCCCGGTAGTCAAGTTTGAGGAATGCGTGCTCCCCGAGATCTCCGGCCTCATCCACTGCTCGGCCGTCTTCCTTCCCGCCGATCCGGCCCGCAGCGGGCGGATCGCGCTCTGGCACCCGGACGGCCGGGATCCGGGCGGCCGCGATCCGGGCGGCGGCTCCTCCGAGCAGCTGCACGTCGTCACCGCCGACCTGCGGCGGACCGCCGTCACCGCCCTCGTGCTGCCCGTCGGCGAGGCCCTGCCGCTGCTCACCCGCGCCCGTACCGCCGCGGCCGGCCAGGCGGCCGCCCCGGCCGCGGCCGCCGCCGCGGCGAACGCACCCTTCCCGGGTGCCGCCTCCGCGAGTGCCCCCTCAGCACGTGCACCCTTCCCGGGTGCCAACTCCCCGAGTGCCTCCTCAGCACGTGCACCCTTCCCGGGTGCCAACTCCCCGAGTGCCCCCTCCGCGAGCGCCGCCTTCTGGGGCGCCGCAGCCCTCCTCGCCCTGCGGTTCCTGGCCCGCGGGCAGCTCCTGCCCGGGCTGAGCCCCGCCGGCCACGACGCCTGGCGGACCGGCCCCCTCGACGCCGCCGACCTCGAAGAGGTCCGGGAGCTGGCCGCCGCCATGCCCCCCGAGGCCCACTGCCTCCCCCTGAACGCGGACGGCCCGCCCCGGCTGCCGGCCCCCGAGCCACTGCTGCGCGCCTTCCTCGACGCCGTCGCCGACACCCTGCCGCGCTCCCCCCCCCCCCCCCCCCCGGCCCCCCGGGCCCCCCCCCCCCCCCCCCCCCCCCCCCCCCCCCCCCCCCCACCCCCCAGGGGCCCCCCGGGGGGCGCCCGCCCCCCCCC